>JALNZK010000020.1 GCA_023229365.1 Pseudomonadota bacterium
CGTGGTGATGCTGGCCGTGCCGTTCTCCGCCATCGGCGCCATCTGGCTGTTCTGGCTGCTCGACTACAACGTGTCGATAGCGGCCTGGGTCGGCATGATCGCGCTCCTCGGCCTCGACGCGGAGACCGGCGTGTTCATGCTCCTGTTCCTCGATCTCTCCTACGACGAGGCCAAGCGAGAGGGGAGGCTCCGCTCGATGGAAGAGCTCGATGTGGCGATCCTGCACGGTGCCGTGAAGCGCGCGCGCCCCAAGATGATGACCGTCGCGGCCGCCTTCATGGGCCTCCTGCCGATCATGTGGTCCACTTCGGCGGGCGCCGACGTGATGAAGCGGATCGCCGCACCGATGATCGGCGGGCTCATCACGTCCTTTATCCTCGAGCTCCTCGTCTACCCCGCGATCTACAAGCTGTGGAAGCGTCGCACCTTGCTGCGCACGAGCTCACCCGCCGAGAATCCCGTGACACAACCGTGACAACCGTCATGTAGGGTCTGATCGGGCCGCGGTGGTCCCACCGAGTACGGCGTGCGCGTCGTCCTCCTGGAAATCGAGGCGACAATGGCAACGCAGAGCGGCCGTGTACCTTCAACGAAGAAGCGGATCCTCCTGTCCGGGGTGTTCGGCCCGTTCGGCGTCGACGACGAGTTCGGGCGCAAAGAGAACATCATGGAGCTGTTCCACAACCAGGTGACCAAGGGACAAGGGACCGCCTCCTTCCGCTTCCACCACAGGTCGTTCGGCCTGTACTTCATCGCGGCCAACATCGACGCGGACGTGACGGTGCTCGACTTCCCGAGCCGCCGTCGGTTCACGCGCGAGCTCGCGAAGGGCTACGACATCGTCGGCATCTCGTTCATCGTGCCGAACTTCATCAAGGCCAAGGAGATGGCGCGGCTCGTGCGCCTCCACGCGCCGGGCGCGGAGATCGTGCTCGGCGGCCACGGCGCGGCGATCGAAGGGGTCAAGGAGCTCATCGACTGCGATCACGTCGTCAAGGGCGAGGGGATCCGGTGGTTCCGGGAGCACCTCGGCCAGGAGGCGGACGCCCCGATCTCGCACCCCTCCCTGCCGACGACCGAGTACCAGCAGATCCTGGGCATTCCGATCCCGGGCGCGACGTCGAGCGTCCTCGTGCCCGGAGTCGGCTGCGTGAACGGCTGCAGCTTCTGCTGCACGACGCACTTCTTCGGCAAGACGTACACGCCGTTCATCCGCACCGGGAAGCAGATGTTCGATCTGGCGCGCCGGATCGCCGACGAGCGGGGCACGGACATCTTCTACGTGATGGACGAGAACTTCCTCAAGGACAAGGCGCGGGCGATGGAGCTGATCGATGAGATGGAGCGGCACCAGCGCTTCTTCAGCTTCTACCTGTTCTCGTCGGCCGAGACGATCGTCTCCTTCGGGATCGAGAACCTCGTGCGGCTCGGCGTCCTGTCCCTGTGGATCGGATTCGAGTCGAAGACGCGGCAGGGGCTGTTCTCCAAGAACGACGGCATCGACGCGAAGCGGCTCGTGGGCGAGCTGCGCGATCACGGGATCTCGGTGCTCGCGTCCGGCATCCTGTGCATGGAGCACCACACGCCCGACAACATGCAGGAGGACATCGACTTCCTCGTCGGCCTCGAGTCGGACCTCGTGCAGTTCATGCTGCTCCTCCCGCTGCCCGTGACCGCCGTGTACCAGCGCTTCGCGGAGCTCGGCTGGCTCGATCGCGAGATGCCCTACGAGGAGTGGCACGGGCAGAAGATGCTCCCGTGGCGCCACCCGGCGTTCTCGCCCGAGGAGCCCGCAAAGTGGCTCGCCGCGGCGTTCCGGAAGGACTACGAGACGAACTCGTCGTCCATCTACCGCTACGCCGAGACCGCGTTCCGCGGCTACGAGCACCTCGCGGCGATGCCGGCGGGAGACCCGAACCTCGACGCGCGGCGGGAGCAGGCCCGGGGCCGCGCCATGCAGTACGGGCTCACCCTCGGCGCCGTCGCCAGGTTCGCGGTGAACGAGGTGGAGCGCGAGCGGGCCCACGCCCTCGACGCGGAGATGCGGCGCGCCTTCGGCCCGCTGACCTGGAAGGAGCGCCTCGAGCGCGCGGGGGCGATCGCGTTCGCGGCCGCCTGGCGGCTGCGCGTCAAGCTGCGCGGGGACGGCATCCAGCCGAAGACCATCGTCACGAAGTACAACGAAGCGTCGCGCCTCGCCCTGCTGAAAGACCAGATCGTCGCCTCGGTCACGGAGATCTGCGAGGAGCCGCTCGAGACCCGCGCCGCGGCCATGTCCCGCCTGAGCTGAACGACCTCCTCGGAATACCCGCCCCGCCCGGAGCGTCATTCCTCCAAAGCCCCACGGCGAGGAGGATGCGATGGGAAAGCGGCTCGCGGCGATCGTGCTCGTGTACACGGGTTGCTTCATGGCCTGGATGGTCCTCGGCGGCAGCGTCATGTTCCGCTCCGAGGTCTCGGACGAGGAGATCAAGCAGCGCGTCACGACCCTCTGGGGCAAGGAGCACCGGCAGCGCCAGCCCCAGGTCTTCTTCACGCAGCCGGAGACGCGGACGGAGAAGTATTGGGAGAACGGCGTCGAGAAGGAGAAGCAGGTCCAGTTCGTGAACCAGATCGACGTGCCGCTCTCGAGCTCGGGCATCGACGTCGTCGTGCGCTACGAGCCGCGCCGCAAGGGGCTGTTCTGGTACAGCACGTACACGGTGAAGTTCGCCGCGGAGTACGAGTTCGTGAACACCACCGACGCGAAGCGCACCTTCTTCGCGCGCTTCTTCTTCCCGAGCTCCGACGCGCAGTACGACGACTTCAAGTGCACAGGGCCGAAGGGCGACGTCACCTACGAGAACCAGAACGGGATGGTCGCGTTCACGGCGGACGAGCTCGAGCCGGGCGCGACGTACAGGTTCAAGGTGTCGTACAGCTCGCGCGGCCTCGACACGTGGAACTACATCTTCGACCGCGACGACGCCACCGCGAGCGGCGGCGGCGCCCGCGTCACCGAGGTGAAGAAGCTCGCCTTCAAGATGACGACGAACTTCGACGCGATCGACTTCCCGGTGGGCTCCATGAGCCCGACCGGCAAGGAGAAGACCGGCGGCGGCTACGAGCTCGAGTGGCGGTTCGCGAAGCTGATCACCGGGCTCAACATCGGCATCGCCATGCCGGAGGAGCTGAACCCCGGACCGCTCGCCGGGCGGATCACCTTCTTCGCGCCGGTGTCGCTCCTCTTCTTCTTCTTCGTGCTGTTCGTCATCTCGGTGATGCGCAAGGTCGACCTCCACCCCATGCACTACTTCTTCCTCGGCGCGAGCTTCTTCGCGTTCCACCTCCTGTTCGCGTACCTCGTGGACCACGTGGACGTGAACACCGCGTTCGCGATCTCGGCGGCGACGAGCGTGTTCCTCGTGGTCACGTACATGCGGGTCGTCGTCGGCTGGCGCTTCGCGTGCGTCGAGGCGGGGCTGACGCAGCTCCTCTACCTCGTGGCGTTCTCGTACACGCACTTCTTCCAGGGCTGGACCGGCCTCATCATCACGGTGCTCTCCATCGCCACCCTGTTCGCGGTGATGCAGATCACGGCGCGCGTGAAGTGGTCCGAGGTGTTCGGGAAGAAGTAGGGACGGGGCTCTGGTCGCGGGGACGGCTGTGCCGATCGACGAGGCGCCCCTACTTCTTCTTCAAGCTCGCGCCGAGCAGGTCGCCCAGCGTGCCCATGCCCCGCTTGTGGCTCGCGGCGCTCGCGCGGAACTCCTCGGTCGCCTCGCGCTCCTCCTCCGCGCCCTCGTCGACGAGCGCGAGCGAGATCCGGCGGCGCTCGGGGTCGATCTCGAGGACGCGGACGCGGACCTTTTGCCCGGGGGAGACCATCTCGCGCGGATTCTGCACGCGCCTGTCCGCGGCCATCTGCGACACGTGCACGAGCCCCTCGACGCCCGGAAACAGCTCCACGAACGCGCCGAACGCCGCGAGCCGCGACACCTTGCCCTCGGCGATCCGGCCGGCGGAGAGCGCCGCGAGCGCCTCGTTCCACGGGTCGTCGAGCAGCGATTTCAGGCTGAGCGAGATCTTGCCCTTGGCGCGGTCGATCTCCTTGATCTGCACGCGCACCCGCTGCCCCTTGGTCACCACCTCCTCCGGGTGGCCGATCCGCGTGTGCGAGAGCTCCGAGACGTGGATGAGCCCCTCGACCCCGCCCACGTCGACGAACGCGCCGTACTTCTGCAGCGACGTGACCTCGCCCTCGACGACGTCCCCCTCGCGCAGGTGCTCGAGCGCGACCTTCGCGGCCTCCTCGGCCTCGCGCTCCAGGATCGCGCGCCGGCTGAGCACGATGTTGCCGCCGCCCTCCTCGAATCGGATGATCGAGAAGGCGTACGTCCGGCCCAGGTGCTCGTCCGGCTTCTCGCAGTAGACCTTGTCGATCTGCGAGATCGGGCAGAACGCGCGCTGGCCGAGCACGGTCACCGAGAAGCCGCCCTTGTTGACCTCCTTGACCGAGCCCTCGATCGGCATGCCGGCGTCGAACGCCTCCTTGATCTGGGCGAGCACGGCGCCCGAGTCGTCCCGCCTTTCGGACGCGCTCCCGGTCGCGACGCCCAGCCTCCGGGCGCACATCACAGCCCCGTCCCGCGCCCCGACCGTGAACACCTGGATGCGATCGCCGACCGCCACGGTCAATTCGCCGTCGCGCTCCACCTCGGCGCGCAGGAGCAGCCCCTCGGCGCGGATGCCGATGTCGAGGAACACGTGCTCCTTGCCGATGGAGACGACCTTCGCCTGGAGCTTCTCGCCGACCGCCACTCCCGCGTTCACCGCGGTGGACTCGTTCAGCATGTCTTCGAATTCGTCGTGCATGATTGCCCTCGCGTTGGACGGGACCATAGCGAGGCGCGGTGGGGTTGGCAAACCGGAAATCGCGGCGCGCCCGCTACCTGCCCTGCTCCTTGCCCTCGCGGTTCGACCGGCCCGAGGAGAGGCCGACGACCAGGCTCAGGACGGACACGGCGAGCGACAGGGGCCACAGGATCGCGACGAGCGCGTAGGCCGGGAGCATGGAGGCCAGGTTCGCGCGCTGCGCGTTGATCGCGGACCAGACGGCCACCATGGCGCCGAAGAGGAGATATAGGGTCAGGTACTTCATCTCGTCGCTCCCGCTTCCAAGGTGTGTCCCGCCGCCGGGAAGTCAACGGGCGGGGGAGCGAAGAGATTCCGGGAAAGAATCCAACCCCTACCCCGGCTCCTTTTCGAGACCCATCCCCCGGCCCCTTCCCCACGGGGGAAGGGGAGCAACTGGATATTGTTGCGGTGCATAAACGAGATGCTTCCCCCTCCCGTGTCGGGAGGGGGACCGAGGGGGTAGGTCTCGATGGGAGGGAGACCGAGGGGTGAACATTGTTAATGTGTTACGTTGTATTAAGTATTTAACCAATAGTTATCACTAGCTTAATCTAATCCACACAGTTCGTCTCGATATCGGTCCCGTCGGTCGTGAAGGTGACGTCTCCCATGAGGTCCGTGCGGCAAATCGTCGCGCTGATTGCGGCGTACGCTGCGAGCGCCTCCTCGTGGGGGTGGCCGTAGGGGTTGCCCGCGCCGCAGGAGATCACGGCCCAGTCCGGCATGACCGCCTCCGGGAACGCCGCGGCGAAGTCCGAGGAGCCGTGGTGCGACACCTTGAGGATCTCCGCGCGCAGCTCTTCGTCGTAGGCGGCGAGCAGATCGGACTGCTCCTCGGCCTCGGCGTCTCCGGGGAGGAGGATCCGCACGCCCCTGTAGGTGAGCGAGGCGACGATGGAGTCGTTGTTCTCGTCGGGGTAGCCGGTGTTCGTCGCGAGCACCGTGATCTTCGCCTCGCCGAACGTCCGCGAGTCGCCCGGCGTCGGCTGCACGATCTCGGCGCCGGAGGCGTTGCGCGCGGATCCGTAGCCCGCGTAGGCGGGCGTGGCGAGCGCCTCGCCGTTCTCCCAGATCTCGTCGACCTCGACTTGGTCCATCACCTCGTCGAGCCCGCCGCAGTGGTCGGAGTGCGGGTGCGAGAGGATCATGAGGTCGATCGCCGCGATCCCCTTCTCCTGGAGGAGCGGCCACACCGCGGCGAGCCCCTGCCCTTCCTCGCCGCCGTCGAGGAGCACGATCGAGCCGTCAGGCAGCTCGAAGAGCGCGCTGTCGCCCTGCCCCACGTCGATGAACGTCGCGTGCAGCAGACCGTCCCCGGCGCCGCCGTCCCCCTCGCTCACCTCGGGCGAGGTGTCGATCGCGCAGCCCGCGCCGATCCACAGGGCGAGCGCGCACGCGGAGGCGGCCGCCCGCCGCAGCCCCGTCACGCCCCCCCCTCGCCGGAGGCGAGCACGCCACGCAGATCCTCGTGGGAGGACACGATCTCGTTGACGCCCTCGACGAGCGTGCGCGCGGCGCCCTCGAGCTGGCCCGCCGCGGCGTCGATCTGCGTCAGCGCGACCCGCACCTGGTCGATGCTCACGACCTGCATCTGCGCCGCGTCGGCGATCTTGGAGACCTGGCCCGAGGTGACGACGAAGCTCTCGGTGATCGAGTCGATGAGATCGCCCGTGGCCCGGAGCTCCTCGAAGTACTCGGTGAGCGCCTCGGCGGCCCTCCGCGTGCTCTCCGCGTTCTCCTGCGCCTGGGCCAGGATCTTCCCGAGGAGCCCGCCGGACCGCTTCAGGTTGGCGTCGGTCTTCACGATCATCTCGCGCAGCTCCTCGGCCACGACGCTGAACCCCCGGCCGTACTCGCCCGCGTTCGCCGCCTCGATCGCCGCGTTCACGGCCAGCACCTTGATGTGCTCGCCGATCTCGCGGTTGTAGCCGAGGATCTCCTCTATGCTCTCCGCCTGGCGCGACAGCTCGTTGATGGAGACGAGCGACCCCTCGATCGCCTTCGTCACGTCGCCGAAGCCGCGCTGCACGGCGAGCAGCCGGTCGCGGCTCCGCACGGAATCCTCGCGCGTGGCGTCCGCGACCGCCTTCGCCTTCTTCGCGGCGGAGGCGGACTGGTCGGCGCTCGTCATGATGGCGCCCATCGTCACGCTCACCTCGTTCGTCGTCGCCGCGTGCTCCGAGGACTGGGCCACGAACTCGTCCGCGATCCGCTTGAGCTGCTCCGCGACCTTGTCGATGACCGGCTGGATCCGCACCGCGGCGCCGAGCACCTGTGCCCGGCTCCGGCTCTTCGCCTGGGCCTCGGCGTAGATCGCCTCGTTGATCGTCTGGCCGCGCCTGAGTATGTAGACGACGAGCACTATGATCACGAGCGTGAACGGGATCTGCGCCATGAGCCGATCCGCCGGGGGGATCACGTAGACCGGGTAGAGATCCAGGTTCTTGACGATCTCGCTCGCGATGATGACCGCGGCGAGCCCCAGCGCGGAGGCGTACAAGAACCGCTTGGTGTAGAGCGCCCCGTAGGCGACGACCGCGAAGCACGCGAGGAGCGCGGTGGCCTCCGAGCCGTCCATCATCATCACCTCGAGCCCCTCGAAGACCATCACCGAGCCCATGAACACGTAGACCGACGCCTCGAGGCGGCCGTGGGCGGTGAACCAGAGCGCGATCGCCCACGACCCGAACAGCGCGCAAACGGCGCCGAACATGACGAGGTTCTGCCAGCTCGGGGTCATGTAGGCGGTCAGGGCGTACAGGGCGACGCTCACCGGGCCCGCGAACAGGAACAGCTTCTTCTGGAGCGGCAGGTGCAGGTTCTGGAGGTGGACCCGCCTCTCCTCGGAGAAACCCTCGATCGGCCGCGCGTTCTTCGTAGTCGTTTCTTTTTCGCTCATCGCTTTCATTCACGGCCCGACCCGAAAAGAGATAAGCCCCTCCGGGCGATCCGCCCCCCGGGTCACGCCCCGGACGCCATCTTCGGGCCGGGCACCCGGACGTCGCCGCGCCGGGTCGACCAGCCCTGGCTGTCGTAGTAGTTCAGCAGCGGCACCGAGTACTTGCGCGACGTGTCGAGGAGCGTGCGGAAGTCCGACATCGTCAGCTCGGGCGTGCGCGCGAACCCCTGGCGCAGGAGCTCGACGCCTCGCGCGATCACCTCGGCGTGGAAGTAGATCTTCCCCTCGAGGTTGACCGCGCTCCCGCCGTCCACGAGCACCTGCAGGATCTGCCGCGCCTGCTTCTCGTCGAGCTGCACGCCCTCGGCAAGGAGCGCGATATCCGGGGGCTGGAACCCGCCGTCGCGGAGCTCCCGCTCCATCCTGTCGAGCGCGGACCGCTGCTTCTTCGTGAGCTGAACCGCGAACCCGTAGAGGGCGAGCAGGTCGCCCGCCGGCGACTTGACGCGCAGCCCGCCGAGCGCGAGATCGAGGAGGTGCCGCGCCGCGAACTCCGGGAGATCCCCCGAGACCTTCTTCACCACCTCGCCGCGCTTGGCGCCGCCGCGCAACGGGTTCTTGGCGTGGTACTCGCGGAGCTCCCTCTCGATCGCGTCCACGAACGCCTCGTAGACCCGCAGATCGATGAGCCAGCGCGCGCCCTTGGCCTCGACCTCGATCGCCTCGCCCTCGATGCCGAGCGCCCCGACCACGTCCTCCACCCGCTCCTGGGGAAGGCTCGCCTTGGTGACGAGATCGTCGAAGGAGACGACGCGTTCCTTGGCGAGGACGCGCCGCACGACATGCTCGTCCTTGGCGTCGCCGAGCCCCTGGAGCGAGCCGACGACGTCGCCGAGGTGGCGCTGGCGGTGCTTCGCCGGGTTCGCGTCGAGGATGCGGCCGCCGCCGATGGTGATCTGCGGCGAGTAGCGCCGGATGACGTACCTGTCGAGCCGCTGCGCGGCCGTCCGCTCCTCGAGCCGGAGCTGGACGAGCCCCTCCTCGCCGGGGGCGATCCTGTCGCGGTCGAGGATCACGGCGCGCGCCATGACCTCCTTCGTGCCGAGGTGGACCCGCACGCGCTGCCGCTGCTCGAGCGGCACGGGGCTCCTCTCGAGAATGCGGCACTCGACGTCGAGCATGAACGTGGCCTTGAGCCGCTCCGGCGTCGCGAGGACGTCCCCCCGCGCCGCGTCCTCGACCGCGATCTGCGGGATGTTGAGCGCCACCCGCATCCCGGCCGTGGCCGTCTTCACGTGCTTCCCCTGCGTCTCGACCGCCCGGACGCGGACGAGGTCGCCCCGGGGCAGGAGCTCGAGCCTGTCCTCGACGCTGATCGAGCCGGAGAGCGCGGAGCCGGTGACCACGGTGCCGAACCCCTTGATCGTGAACACGCGGTCGATCGGCAGCCGGAACACCGGCCCGGGCGAGCGCTCCTTCTTCTTGTCCGCGAGCTCCGAGAGCGCGCGCCGCACTTCCTCTATTCCGTCCCCGCTCAGGGAGTCGGCGCGAAGGATCGGGCGCCCCTCGAGGAACGATCCGGCGACCATCTCGCGCAGCTCCTCGACGACGAGGTCGACCCAGTCCGGCTGGGCGAGCGCGCACTTGGTCACGACGACGATGCCATCCTCCACCCCGAGCAGGCGCAGGATGTCGAAGTGCTCCCGCGTCTGCGGCATGATGCCGTCGTCCGCGGCGACCACGAGCATCGCGAAGTCCACGGTCGCGACGCCCGCGACCATGTTCTTGATGAACCGCTCGTGGCCGGGCACGTCGATGATCGCGATCCGCTCGTCGAGGAACGCGTAGCCGAGCTCGATCGTGATGCCGCGCTCCTGCTCCTCCTTGAGGCGATCGGTGTTCGTGCCCGTGAGCGCCTTCACGAGCGACGTCTTGCCGTGATCGATGTGTCCAGCTGTGCCGACGATGACCGGTTTCATGGCGGGCCATGTTACCGCATCAAAACCCCTTTTGACACTCCGACGGATTGCTACGTATGATGGCGCCGAACACCGCGCCCTGCCGAACGCGAGGAGTCGACGATGTCCTGGACCTATTCGTGTCCCAAGTGCAAAGGCGTCGTAAACCCGGACGAGACGGTCATCCTCATCGCCGTGTGCCCGGAGTACCGCTTCCTGATAGGGTTCCACCCGCAGCCGGGCAACTACACCGTGTACACCCCGCCCGGGGTCGAGCTCGTGCACGGCCAGCGCTACGAGTTCGTCTGCCCGCTCTGCCGGGAGAACCTCGAGTCGCCGCAGCACGAGAACCTCTCGATGCTGGAGGTCTGGCAAGGCGAGAGGCGCCGCATCGTGCTCTTCTCGAACATCGCCGGCGAGCGGGCGACGTACATCGTGAAGGACGAAGCGCTCGAGGAGAACCACGGCGAGCACGCGGAGCACTACCGGAACGACGTCCACTGATTGGCTCTTTTTTTTCTGTTCCCGCCGGCCCCTCCCCCCCCACTAGGGCATCGAGTGCGGCGCAACTTGGAATAACTCGCGCCCCTCGGCGGTCACTTGGCCGGAGGTCGAACGATGGGGGAGCCCGACAAGAAGCCGATTGGGCCCGGCGACGAGGCGGACGAGGTGCTCGTCGCGGAGCTGCAGCAGGGGGAGAACCTCTGCGTCCGCGCGTTCCCGCGGGACGTCTGCGAGTTCAGGCCGGCGGGCCGCGGTCCGGCCGCGCTCTGGATCGAGACGATGTGGCGGCTCGAGGCGGAGGAGTCGTTCGCCGCGGCCGAAGACTCGCAGGTCCGCTTCGACGTCGCGCCCCGCTTCCCGGAGATCCTCTACTCGATGTCCAGGACGGCGTTCCTCTGCTGGTCCAGGACGTAGCTCGCCGTCAGAAGCGCCTGTCGCGAAGCGCCGGCAGGCCTTTGCGGGCCTTCGCCAGGAGGTCGAGATCCAGCTCCGCGACGACGAGCCCCTCGGCGTCGCCGCCCGCGGCGAGCGCGTTGCCGAGGGGATCGTAGATCGCGGTCCCGCCGAGGAACGTGTGCCCGCCGCCCTCGCCCACTCGGTTGACCCCGACGACGAACTGCTGGTTCTCCACGGCGCGCGCGGGGAGTAGGAGATCCCAGTGCCGCTGCCGTACCGCGGGCCAGGACGCGATCACCATGACCAGCCCCGTGCCGGCCGCGACGAGGCGGAACAGCTCCGGGAACCTGAGGTCGTAGCAGACGAAGCAGGCCATCTCGACGCCCGCGATCGAGAACGGGCGCGGCGCGGCGCCCGCCTCGTGCACGGCGTCCTCACCGAGCAGCGAGACGAGGTGCGTCTTCGAGTACTCCGCGAGCACGCGGCCGTCCTCGGCCACCGCGAGCCCGACGTTCGCGCCCTTGCCGCTGCGCCGCGTTCGGACGAGACCGCCGACGATCGCCATCCGGTGCTCCCGCGCGAGATCGCGGAGGAACGCGATCGTCTCGCCGCCCTCGCCCTCCGCGGTGACCTTTGGATCGAGGAGGAACCCCGTCGCGAACATCTCGGGCAGCACGAGCAGCTCGACTCCCCGCTCCTTCGCCTCGGCGGCGAAGCGCCGCACGCGCTCGAAGTTTTTGCGCTTGTCCCCCCAGACGACGTCGAGCTGCAGCCCCGCGACGACGAGCCGCGTCATGAAGGCCTCCTGTAGAGGCGCTCCACGAGCACCGGCATGATGACGAGCGCTGCGAGCATGCACGAGGCGATGCCGACGACGAGGATGATCCCGAGGCTGCGCGCGCCCCAGTAGTCCGAGAGGATGAGCGATCCGAACCCGAGCAGCGTGGTCGATGCGGAGATGACGATCGCCTTGCCGGTCGTGCGCACGGCCTTCTGGGCGCTGCCCTCCTGCCGCGCCCGGTGCGCGAGGTTGATCCCGAAGTCGACACCGCAGCCTATCAGGATCGGCAACGCCATGATGCTCGCGTAGTTGAAGTCGATGCCGCACGCCCAGATGAACAGCGCGGTCCAGCCGCCGCCGATGATCACGGGCGCCACCGCGACCAGGAGCTCCCGGGGCCGCCGCAGATCGGCGAGGATGAGGAGAATCACGGCGATCGCGGCGAAGGCGGTCGCCTGGGCGAACCCCTCGTGGATCTGGTGCGTGAACGCGAGGTGCGTCACCGGGTGACCCGTCGTCTTCGGATCCACCGAGAGGACCTCCGCGACGAACCGCTCGAAGAAATCGCGCTCGCCGATGTCGCCTTTGGGGAAGGCGAGCACGGCGAAGCTCGCACCGTCCGCGCTCAAGTACCGTCCGCGGACCTCCTCGGGCAGATCCGCCGCGGTGAACCCCTTCTCGTCGAGGCCCGCGCGGAGCACGCGGCCGGCGCGCACGAGCCCCTCGAAGATCTGCTTCTCCAGACGCTGCAGGCGACCCGCGTCCTTCATCCCGGCCACCGCGTCCCTGGCGAGGCCGACCTTCGACGCGAGCGTCTTGAGCGCCCTGTCCTCGGGCCTCCCGGCCTTCTTGGCGTCGAACGCGAGATCGGTCAGCGTGTCCTGCATCGTCTGCAGTGCGGCGACGAGCGACGCCGGCGTGATCGTGCCCGCAGAAGCCGCGTGCGCTTCCACGTCGGCGAACGACCTCGCGACGCGCTCACGGGCCGCGGGCGAGATCCGCGACAGCGTGGCGACCTTCGCCTCTTGCGCCGTGGGCACGAACAGGGAGAGCGCCTCGGCGCGCACGACCGTCGGCAACGCGGCGAGCCTCTTCCTCTTTCCCTCGGCCTCGTCGAGGGAGCGCGCCTCCGCCACGACGTAGTTCGTCGAGAAGTCGGTGCGCTCGTTCAGGACGCGCAGCCCTCTCGCCGACTCGGCGCTCGCCGGGAGCAGGTTCTCGACCGCGTAGTCGAAGCCGATCCGGCCGATCGAGGCGGCGCCGACGACGAACACGGCGAGGCCGAGCGCGACGACCGCGCGCGGCGCCTTCCCGAGCGAGCCCCACAGGGCGCTCCCGTAGCTGGACGCGCGAACGCCGGACCGCCCCGGGTGCCAGAGCAGGAGCGCCGCCGGCAGGAGCGTGAGGTTCGCCGCGACGAGGATCAAGACGCCGGCCCCCGCGATGACGCCCATCTCCGAGAATCCCCGGAACTCCGAGAGCGCGATCGCGAAGAACGCCGCCGCGGTGGTCGCGCCGCTGGCGACCACCCCGGGCCCGGCCTTCAGGAGCGCCGTCTCGACCGCCTTGCGCCGATCCTCCCCTTCCATGAGCGCCTCGTGGAAGCGCGTCACGAGGTAGATCGTGTACGCCACGCCGAGGCCGAACAGCTCGGCCGCGAAGTAGCCGGAGATCATCGTCAGGTGGCCGTACAGGATCGCCGTGAGCCCCGTCGTCCAGACGAGCCCCACACCGAGCGGCAGCACGACGAAGGCGCCGACGCGGAGCGAGCGGTACGTCCAGAAGAAGACGATGAGCACGGCGAGCCCGGCGAGGATGCCGGTGACGAAGATGTCCCGCGTGACCACCCGCATCTCGTCTGTCGTGAGCGCGGGCATGCCGGTCACGTACGACGTGAACCCCGCGTGCTTCTCCGAGACCTTCGCCGCCTCCGCGCGCAGCATGTCCGTGAACGGCGTGACGACCTCCATCGCCTGGGAGTCGCTCGCGGGCTGGACGAAGAGCACGGCGAGACGCGGCGCCCTGCCGTCCTTCTCGGCCAGGTAGCCCTCGCTCTCGGCGCGTCCGGACATCGACGGCCCGCCCTTCCACACCTTTGCGACGATGTCGAGGTCGTCCTTTGACGGATCCGAGGCGAAGCCCGCGATCTCGTCGATGAGCTCCCCGAACATCGAGAGCGCCTCCTCGATGTCCGCGGGCTTGGCCTCCTCGGGCAGCGGTGTGCTCTCCATGCGCGCGGCGTAGCCCTCGACCATCGACGCGAGGTCCGCCGACGCGCCGAGCACTTCGAAACCGAAGTCGTCGCGCTCTATCGAAGCGGCGATGTTCTTCAGCCCGTCGAGCTCCGTGAACAGCAGCGCGTGGCCCTCGAAGAAGGCGACGTCCGCCTTGTAGAACACGCTCTTGACGAACCCCTTCTTCGCCGCGAGGACGGTGGCGAGCTCGTCGGCCGCCCGGCGAACCTCGCTCGGATCGTCGCCGCCCCGGATGATGACCGCCGCGACGAGGGAGGTGCCGAACCTCTCGTTCATCGCGTCACGGTTTCGGGAGGCCTCGTTGTCCTCGCCGCCGATGAGGTTCCGGTCCGTGGAGATCGTCAGCCGCGGCACGAAGGCCGCGGCGATCGCGGTGACGATGACGCAGACGACGACGACGGTCTTCGGGCGGTTGAGCGGCAGCCGCGCCAGGATGCGCATGAGAAGCGTGATCATCTGCGGCTGTCTCCGAGATCGGACCTAGGACTCCAGCGCGTGCAGGAGCTGTTTCGCGAACGCGTTCGCCGACTCGAGCAGCGGTGCGGCCTCCTCCGTGCTCAGACCGAGCTTGTCGACGAGCGCGCCGATCAGCTTCTTCTCCGACTCGGATTGTTCGCCGTCGATGTACGTCAGCAGCACGCCGTGCTGCAGCGCGAGCTGGACATCCGTCCTTGCGAGGCCGCTCAAGTCGACCGAATCGAGCGTCCGCGGCTCCTTGGCCCAGGCTCGCAGCTCCTCCGCCTCGCCGGCCTCGGCGCCGAACGCGTCGAGCAGCGCCTCGACGACCTCCTGCTCCTCCGTGTCGACCCTGCCGTCGGCCCAGGCGAGCGCCGTGAGCAGCTGGAGTATGCTCTTCTTCTCCGGAGTGAGCATCGCGCCTCCTTGGGGCAGCGTGGCCCCGTCGCGGGTTTCAGGAAAGGTAGGCCAAACACGCGGAGCGGGCAAGGGGCGAGCGGGGGTCCGCCTGTTCCGGCTCGCGGAAATCTATGGTACCGCATTCACCGAATGTTCCTCGCGACACGATCGGGCGCGGCGCTCCTGTGCGCGCTCCTCTGGGCGAGCGCGGCGGCTGGGCAGGCCGGCCCGGGACCTATGTCGCCGTCGGCTCTCGGACCGCGGATCACCATCCTCTCGCTCGGGCCGGAGGATCCCGGCCTGCAGACCCTGCGCACGGCGATCTCCGCGCACCTGAGCGCGTACGGGGTCTCCGTGGAGATCCTCGTCGTCGCGCCCGAGGCGGCCTCGGCGCCGCCGCTGGAGATCGCCAAGAAGGCCCTCGCCCAACGCGACGCGATGGCGGTCGTATGGGTGGACGCGGAGCACGGCCTCTTCACGGCGCTCGTCGCGGACGCAACGGCCGGGGATCAGACCCTCTCGCGCGAGCTTCCCTTCGGACGCGAGGTGTGGGTCGCGAGCTGCGACGGCCTCGCGTCGACGCTGCACGCGGCGCTGATCCCGCGCCTGCGGGTCGGCGACCAGGCTCCCCGGGCGCCGGCGTCTTCGGCGGCCGACCTCGAGCCGCGGCCGGGGCCGGGCGAAGAAGAGGGTGAGGCGCCGGAGCCGCAGAGGAAGCTCACGGGCGACCTCGCGGTGCTCGCGAACCTCGGCTACGGCGCCGTGATCCTGAACAGCAGCGGCGAGGTGCAGCACGGCGCGCGCACGGCGATCGGGCTGTCGTTCCGGCACGGCTTCGAGGCGATCCTCGGGCTCGACCTCCTGTTCCCGTACAAGGCCGGCTCCGAGGCCGCCGGGAGCGGCGACGACGTGCGGCTCGTGCGGTGGCCCCTCCGGCTCGCGGCCGGGTGGTTCTACACGGCGAGGAAGGTGCACGTCGGCGCGCGGCTCGGCCTCGTGCTCGACTTCTCGAGGATCCGCGGCTGGGACCCGCCCGAGGGCTCGGGCGCCCTCTCGGGCGAAGACACCGCGCGGACGAACCCCGGCCTGATGGCCTCGGTCCGCGTCCGCGCCGATCTCGCGAAGTTTCTGTCTTTCTACCTCGAGGTGGCGGGTGACTGGTACTCTCACACCTACATCTACGAAATAGAAGATCGGGAGGTCATCCGGTTCGGCGCGGTCCAGATCGGTTTCATCGCGGGCGTCTCCATCCAGTTCGACGTCAGATAATTTTCCCCCTTTTACGCACGGTCGCGTCCACCCTGTTCAGGCAAGGGGGAGCGATGGAAACGACCATGGCGCGCACGGCGATGTCATTCCTCCTCGGCGCGCTCTGCGCCGCGGCGCCCGGCGGCTGCCTGCAGCACGAGCTGATCTACCTCGACGGAAACGGGAGTGACGGCGGCGCGCCCGCGGAGCCGGGCCTCGACGGCGTCGATCTCCTGTTCATCGTGGACGATTCGAACTCGATGTCGCAAGAGCAGGCGCTCCTCGAGACGTCGGTGTTCCAGCTCGTGAACTCCCTCGCCTACCCGCTCGCCGACACGCCGCACCTGCCCGTGGACGACGTCCGCGCGGCCGTGATCTCGACCAACATGGGCCTCTTTGCCCACGGCGTGAGCGGAGACGAGCACTGGCCCGACGACGTGCCCGCATCCTGCTCGGACCGAGGCGACGACGGGGAGTTCCGGGCGTCGAGCGTCGCGGAGGTGGTCATCGAGAGCGGCGCGATCCCGTGCGCCGGGCTCGAGTGCCACTGCCCGCCGGGCTGGTCGTGCGCGCTCGACGCCGAGCGAGTCGGGAAGTGCGTGCCGCCGACTCCGGACGCGGCGGAGGTCGGCTGTCCCGCGGACGACGCGATCTTCGCCGAGACGCTTCCCGACGCGCCGAACGCGGACTTCGCGCTCGAGCTCGCCTGCCTCGCGTCGATCGGCACGGGCGGCTGCGGGTTCGAGCAGCAGCTCGCGTCGGCGGTGCGAGCGACCCGACGGCAGGATCAGCGGTGGTTCTTCCGCAAGCGGGCGGCGCTCGGCGTGGTCGTCGTCAGCGACGAGGACGACTGCTCCATGTCGGACAACGTCGGGATGTTCGCCTCCGCCGCCGTCGCCGACGATTTCGACATGTGGAACATCGCTTGCGGTGTGAACCCGCAGTTCCTGGACGACCCGGCCTCGTTCGTCCGAGAGCTCGCCGAAGTCAAGGACGGCGTCGAGGAGGCGGTGTTCTTCGCCGCGATCGTCGGCGTGCCGCCGGGCTCCGCGTGCGAGGGGCGGGGCGACGAGATCGGAGGGTGCCTCGAAACGGATGAGATGCAGCTCGACGCCGAGCAGCCCACCGGCACCACCTGGTACTGGAGGCCGGCCTGCACGCGGTTCGAGGGCGCCCTGGAGGTCACGAAGGCGTACCCCGGGCGCCGCTTCGTGAGGCTCGCGATGGAGTTCGGAGCCCGCGGCCACGTGTCCTCCATCTGCAACGGCGGCTGGATGCCCGCGATGGAGGAGTTCGCCCGGATCATCGCCGATGCGACGGAGTAGCCGCATCTTTCTTTTCCCCATCTCGCCCCCCTCGACGTCGGGTACGATGAAAGAGCAGGCAGGAGAAAATGGATTCGGTCACCTTGTCGAACGACATCGCAGCGCCCCTCGAGAATCGCGAGCTGCTCGCGCGCAGCCTCGCGGGTGATCGGGCGAGCCGCGAGGAGCTCGCGCGGGCGTGCCTCGCCCGGGTGCGGCGCACGGTCTTCCTGTCCGTTCGGGGCGCCGCCGACGCAGACGACGTCGTGCAGACCGCGATGTCCAGGATCTTCGCGGGGCTGCCCGAGTTCCGGGCCGACGCGAAGCTCACGACCTGGATCGATCGCGTCACGGTCAACGCGGTGCGCGATCACTTCCGCCGAAAGCCGATCCTCGCGGCGCTCCTCTTCGCCGAGCCGTGCGAGCTCGCGCCGGCGCCAGAGAGCTTCGCGCCGGACGCCGGGTGGGAGCGGCGCCGGCTCGCGGACGCGCTGCGCGGCCACCTCCAGAAGATCCGGCCGAACAAGCGGATCGCCCTCATGCTGTCCGTGGCCTACGGCTATTCGGCGGGCGAGATCGCGGCGATGACCGACTGCACGGTCGAGACCGCGAAGAAGCGGCTGCAGCACGGCCGCAGGGAGCTGATGTCCAGGGTGCGCAAGGACCCGTACCTGTTCAGCGTCCTCGAGGAGCGGGGAACATGTCGAACCTGAGCTGCCGAGAGTTCGAGCGCTCGCTCGGAGACTACGCCGCGGGCGCCATGCCGGCCGACGCGAAGGCCGCCGTAGACGCTCACCTCGCCGGGTGCCGCGCCTGCCGGGAGGCGCTCGCGCTCTGGTCCGGGATCGGCGCGACGCTGCGCGAGATCGAGCCCGCCCCGCTGCCGCCGCTCGTCGAGAGGCGCTGCACCGTGCGGGCGATCGGCGACCCCTCGGAGGCCGCTGCCCGTCCGGCGCGAAGGACGCTCCGGCCCGCCGCCGCGTTCGCCGCGGCGCTCGCAGCCTCGATCGCCGCCGTCGCGATCGCGCTCTACGCGCTCTCGCCTCGGGGAGAAGGCGAACCCGCGGCGCGGATCGCCCTCGCGCCGCGCGTGGAAGGGCTGAAGAGCTCCCCGGAGGAGCTCGCCGAGATCCTGCCGGACGGCCGGACGCTCGTGCACCTCGATCCGGCGACCGACGTCTGGCTCGACCCGGGCACGCACGCGTCGTTCGACAGGATCGAGGCGGACGACGTCCGCATCGCGCTGCACGAGGGCCGGCTCGTCGCGGACATCGGCCCCCACGCGTTCCCGTACCGGTTCGTGGTCGCCACCCCGTCCGGCGAGGTCGAGGCCAAGGGCACGATCTTCATCGTGGAGGTCATCGGGCCCTCGCGCGAGGTGGCGCGCGTGCTCCGCGGCGTCGTCGAGGTCCGCTCCGGGCTCCAGCGCCGGCTGTTCGATCCGTTCCTGGTCTTCGAGGGCCAGCAGGGGATCATCGGCGAGACCGGGCCCGGGCCGATCCCGAGATCCGATCTCCGGCGCGACCTCGCGCTGCTCCTCGGGCAGGACGCCATGGAGGTCGCGAGCTGGCTCGCCGCGATCGATCCCGGCTGCGAGCTCGCCGGGGCGCCCGGAGGAAGCGATCACGCCGCTCGGGCGCGCAGGACCGCCGTCGCGACCGGCGCGGGGACCTTGGCGATGGCCGCGCTCGGGAAAGAGGACGCCTTCCAGGACGGGCAGGCCGGCGCCGCAGGTCCGAAGCAGCAGGTGCGTTCGGCCGGAAAGCGCGCCGGGGATCTCGTGGCGCTGGCGCTCATCCAGCGCCAGGCGGGCGACTACGGGACAGCGGCGTCGACCTACCGGCAGATCGTCTACGAGTACGAAGGGACGATGGAGTCGCTCGCGTCGCTTGTCTCGCTCGGCCAGCTGGAGCTGTACAACCTCGGCCGCGCGACCACGGCGTCGACGCGCTTCGAGGCGTACGTCGAGCGCGCGCCGAACGGGACGCTCGCCGAGGAGGCGCGGCTCGGCCTCGTGCGCGCCTATGACCGCAGCAACCGGGTCTCGGACATCGAGCGCGCGGCGACGGACTACCTCGCGCACCATAGGAACGGGTTCGCCGCGCCGGAGGTGGTCCGCACCCGCGCCGACGCGCGGCGCCTGACCGGCAACTGCGAAGGGGCCCGCGAGGACTACATGTGGATCCGGACCGAGTGGCCGAGCTCGCACGAGGCGACGATCGTCGACGCGATGAAGGGCGCCTGCGCCCCCTGAGCCGGATCAGTCAGCGGCCGGGATCGCGTGCCAAAGGAGGCTCGGCCCGGGGCCGTTCGCGATCACGAACAGCACGCCGTCCGGCGACAGGCTCACGTCGTCGACGCCGCACCGCGGGGAGTCGCCCCCGCACGGCTCGAGGATCCGCGTGAGCCCGCCGTCGTGGAAGCGGTCGAGCCGCCAGTCGTCGATGTTCTCGTTCGTCGCGCTGCCCCTCCCGCCGCCGAGGTACAGGTCGCCGGACGCATCGTCTCGCGCGCCGCTCACCCAGCAGATCGAGTACTCTTCGGCGGAGAGATCGTCGGGGCACGCGAGCACCTCGGTCCACGCCGCGCCGTCGTAGGCGAGCACCGCGTCGCCCTCGAGGACGCTCAGATCCGCGAGCGCCGACCCGTAGGCCCACACGGCGCGCTCGGTCTCGAAGCCGAGGTCGGTCGCGCCGGCGCTCTCCCACAGGCCCGAGCCGTAGAACACGTCGGTCTCGGGCAGCGGGAGCACGCCGTAGATGGTGTCCAACTCCGCGTTCGTCGGCACGACGACGGAGCCCACGATCCACCCCCCGGAGCCGTCCGGGACCCACGAGAGCCGCTCGGCGCTGCACCAGCCGACGATGGCCACATCGTCGACCGAGGTACCGTAGATGGTATCGTAGCGGCACGAATCGTCGGCGCCTTCGACCGCCTCCAGGCTCCACTCTCCCCCGCTCCGCCCGTAGAGCATGGGCTCGAACGTCTGATCCACGACGCCGAACGCCCAGAGGTGATCCGCGTCCAGGCCGAACACGCCCTCGCACACGAAGCCGTCGGCCACCTCCAGGAGCGCCGCACCGTCGAACGCCAGGATGCCGCCCGTGCCGTTCGTCCAGTTGCCGGAGCAGATCGTCGCGTCGTCGGCGGCCGTCGCGTGGACCTTGATGTCGACGCCGTGCCCGGTGAACCCGCCGGGGATCTCGAGGCTCTCCCAGTCCCAGAAGTCGTGGACACTCGTGTCCGTGTCGGAATCCGTGTCCGTGTCCGCGCCGCCGTCGCCCTCGAACGATCCCTCGTCCGAGCAGCCGGCCGCGGCAAGCGCGAGCAGGAAAAGGACGAGACCGCTGCGCTGCGCCATCTGTGATCCTCCTCTCACTCGGCCGCGGTCGCGAGCGACACGCGGGTCAGGCCGCCGCTGCCATAGACGAGCAGCGCGGCCGCGAGATCCTCCGCGAGCGGGATGACGCGCAGCGCCGACGCCGAGACCTCCGATCCGATGTCGTGCGCGGCCCACGTCGTGCCGCCGTCCGCCGACGCGAAGAAGCCGTTCGCCGCCGCGGCGAACACGAGGTCGCGGTCGTACGGGTGGACGTCCACGGCGATCACGGCGCCCGCGTCGGCCGCCGGGGGCGTCACGTCCGTCCACGTCGCGCCGCCGTCCATCGTCTTGTAGACGAACACATTCCAGGACACATCGAGCCCGCGCGCGTACCAGACCTCGGGGTCCGCGGCGCACGCCGCGAGATCCGTCACCGCGAAGCCGGCCTGGTCCGGAATCGCGATCACCGTCTCCTCGAAGGTCTCGCTCAGGTGCACGATCGGCGAGCCGGAGACAGCCAGGAGGTAGCTCCCGTCGGAGAGCGCGACGAAATCGGCCATCGAGTAGCTGCCGTTCGTCCCGGCGCCCTCCCACCCGAAGATCCAGGTCTCGCCCGCGTCCTCGCTCTCGGCGACGAAGGCCCAGGGATCGCCGTCGTTCTCGACCGTGAAGTAGTTGCCCGCCGCGACGAGGTGATCCGGGCCGCCGAGCTCGACGACGATGATCCCCACGTGATCCATGAGCGACTCCTCGAGCGGTCCGATGAAGTCGAACGTCACGCCGCCGTCGTCGGAAACGTAGATCCCGTCGTTCGCCACGGTGCTCGGGCCGTCCGAGACGGCGTACCACCGCCCGGACGGCGCGATGTCGACGAACGTGAACCGCGGCAGCGGCAGGCCCGGCACCGGGTGCCAGCCGTCGACACCGTTCGACGTGATCAGGCCGAGGCCGGAGTTCATCGAGTTGATCGAGATGATCGCCGTGTCTGCATCCGCCGGATCCAGGCCGGCATAGACCGGCGTGACCCGGTTCATCCCCTCGGCTGAGACCTGCCACGTCGCGCCGCCGTCCTCGCTGCGGTACGCGCCGAGCTGCTCCGGCCCGGCGAGCAGTTCGCCGCTCGCGAGCTCCGCGACCGAGTTCATCGACATCTCGCCGAACCCCGAGACCTGCGTCCAGGCGGCGTCGAGCGCGGTCGTCCGCCACAGCCCCGCGCCGTACGTGGCCGCGAGGTAGTCGCCGCCCGACAGCTTCACCACGTCGTTCGCGATGGCGTCGTCGATCTCGTCGGTCGAATCGATCCACATCGCGCCGTCGTCCGTCGAGTACCAGATCCCCGCGAAGGCGCTCCCGAAGACGTGGCCGCCCGCGACGACCGCCTCGGCCTCGCCGAGGATCACGCGGTGGTACGGCACGTTCGGCAGGCCGGATGAACAATCCGCCCAGGTCGCGCCCGAGTCGGTCGAGCAGAAGACGCCGCCGCCCGCAGAGAAGCTCTGCTCGTACGCCGCGAAGATCAGGGTCTCGCCGCTGCCCGCGTCGTAGCGCGTCGCGAGGCTCGTGAAGTACGCCGCGCCGTTGAGCGGATCCGCGTCCCAACCGGCCGGCGCGTTCCACGGTGTCCAGTCCGTGTCGCCGTCCGCGAGCGACCAGATCGGGGCTGTCGAGTACGAGCCGCCGAGCGCGGCCCACAGCCGGCCCGGGGTGCCCTCCTCGTAGGCGAGCCCCTTGACCGTGATGCCGAAGCCCGAGCCCTCCTCGATGTTCTCTCGGATGTCGTCCCAGGTCGTACCGAAGTCGTCGGTCACCAGGACCTCGAAGTCGGTCCCGACGACGAGCCGTCCGGTGTCAAGGAAGAGGAGGCTCGTGGTGCTGAGATCGGTCGGCACCGCGACCTCGACCCAGGTCTCGCCGTCGTCCTCGGACGCGTACATCCCAGTGTCGAAGTCGGCGCCGACGATCGCGGCGAGCCGTCCCTGGGTCGTTGGATCCTCGACGACCTCCGTGAAGGCGCCGCCCCACGGCCCGAGGTAGACCGCCTCACCTATCGACCCGACGTAGTCGGCGTCCGAATCGGCGTCCGTGTCCGTGTCGCCATCCGTGTCCGCATCCGTGCCGCCGTCGCCCCCGGAGCCACCGCTGTCGCCGCAGCCGAGGGCCAAGAGCGAAAGAAGCGAAAAGAAAGGAACGAGGTCACGGGTCATGAAGGCACCTCCGGTTGTGGGACTAGGAAGAAGAGTAGGACACAGGGGACAGTTAGGACAAGTGGGTCCGGTTTCGGGTCTCACCAGTCCCACCTGCCCCCGCTGTCCCACTCCGCCCTCGTCCCGCTTTCTCTTGCCTTGCTCCGCGGTTCACCGGAAAACACGATCATGATTCTCCGACCCCTCGCGCTCGCCCTCGCCGCGCTCGCCCTCGCCGCGTGCGAGGACCGGGCGCCGTTCGAGAAGGCGTGCGACGACGGCGACGCCGCGGCGTGCGTGAAGCTCGGCGACATGCTCGCCAAGGGGCTCGGCGGCCCGATGGACAAGAAGGCGGCGGACAAGGTGCTCGAGCGGGCCTGTGACGCGGGCGACGCGGCGGCGTGCGCGTTCGGCGGCGACGTGGCCTACGCCCGGGACGACGCGGACTCGCGGCGCATGCTGCTCGTGGCGTGCCGGCTCGGCCACCTCGAAAGCTGCGTGAACGCCGCGTGGATGCTCCGCCACGGCGAGGGCGGAGACGTAGACGCGGCCGAGGCGGACGCGCTGCTCGCGGGCGCGTGCGAGGCGGGCGAGGCGGACGGCTGCTTCTTCCTCGGGCTCGAGCGCGCGGCGCGCGGAGGGGACGGCGCGGCCGAGCTGTTCGCGAAGGCGTGCTCCCTCGGGGACCCCGTCGCGTGCGGGAGGGGGACGCCGTGAGCCGGCGCAGGACCTTCGCGCTGATCCTCCTCGCGGCGGTGCTGTACTTCCTCGCCTTCCCGCCGTTCCCGACGGGCTTCCTCGCGTGCGTCTTCCTCGTGCCGTTCTTCGCGGCGCTCGAGGGCAACGGCTTCCACCGCGGCGCCCGGCTCGGCTACGCGTTGGGGTTCCTGTCCGCCGGCGGCCTCGTGTACTGGATCGCGCTGAACAAGGGGACCTCGACCGCGCAGTCGGTCGCCATGCTCGCGATCGGCGCCGCCTACCTCGCCTGCGCCTGGGGCGTCCTCGGCCTGTGCCTCGCGTTCGCGTGCCGCAGGTTCGGGCGCGCAGGGCTGTGGGCCGCGCCGCTCCTGTGGACCGCCATGGAGTTCGTGCAGTCCATGGGCTCCCTCGGGTTCACATGGCATTCGGTCGCCACGACCCAGACCGGGTACGCGCCCGTGCTGCAGCTCGTCAGCGCGACGGGGATGTTCGGCCTGTCGTTCTGGATCGTGTTCCTGAACGTCCTCGCCTACCGCGCGCTCGTCGCCTTCCGCGGACCGAAGGAGGCACGGAACGGTCGCGCGGCGCTGCGGTTCGCGCTCGTCGCGGCCGCGGTCGCGGCAGCGCCGATCGTCTACGGATTCGTCGTCACGAAGCCCGCCGCCGCCGCGGGCCGGGGCGCGATCCGGGCCGCGCTCGTCCAGCCGGACACCGACTCCAACAGGAAGTTCCCGGAGCGCAACCTCGCGTACCTCGCGCTCATGAAGCTGACGATGTCGCTGCGCGACGGCGCCAACGACGTCGTCGTCTGGCCGGAGACCGCGACGGCCTTCGTCCTGCGGGAGCACGAGGACCGCCTACGGGACGTGCGCGAGCTGCTCGAGGCCAAGCGCGCCTCGCTGATCACGGGCATGTCGGATCGGCGCGCCGCGGAGGGCGGGAAGACGAAGCGCGTGGGCGAAGCGGACGGGGAGTCCCGCGCCGAGACGATCAAGAAGGGCAAGTTCCGCAAGGTGAACGCGGTCGGCCTCCTCCGCCCGGGATCGTCGGAGCTCGAGACGTACGAGAAGCTGCACCTCGTGCCGTTCGGCGAGTACGTGCCGCCGTTCCTCGGGTTCCTCGAGGACATGGCGATGAACGTCGGCTCCGGCATCTACGTGCCGGGCACCGAGGTGCGCGTCTTCGAAGTCCCGCTCGCCGAGGGCGGGACAGCCAAGATCGCGGCGGTGATCTGCCTCGAGTCGAACTTCCCGGCGCTCGTGCGCCGCTTCGTCGACCGGGGCGCCGAGGCGCTCGTCGTGGTCGCGAACGACGAGTGGTACGAGGGGACGACCGAGCCCGTGCAGCACGCGGAGATCGCGCGGCTGCGCGCCGTGGAGCACCGCATCCCGGTGCTGCGCTGCTCCAACGCCGGCGTCTCTGCCGTCATCGACGCGTACGGCCGTGTCGTCGCCGCGTCGGAGGAGGACGTGCAGGCGATCGTCTCGGCGCGCGTCCCGCTCGGCCCGGGCCCGAGCTTCTACTCGCGCCACGGCGACTGGTTCCCCATGGGCGCGCTCGGGCTGTCGCTCATCCTGCTCGGCGTCCTGTCGGCGCTGGGCATCCGCAGTCGCCTGTCCCGAAGGTCCCGGCGGTCCCGGTAGTCCCAGCGGTCCCGATGCGCTATCCTCCTCCCATCAGACTCGGAGGTCTCCATGCGAACCATCGCGGCGGCCGCTTGGATCTCGGTGCTCGTGGCGGCGTGCGCCGGGTGCAACGACAACAAGCCCACGATCACCGCGCCGAAGCCGGAGGCGAAGGCGGGCGCGCCGGAGCCGGAGGCGGGAGCGGGCGGGTCGACGCGCGTGGAGAACGCGTTCCCGGCCCAGGTCGCGGGCCAGTTCTACCCAGACGATCCGGAGGAGCTGCGCAGGATGGTCCGCGGCTTCATCGACGCCGCGAAGCAAGGCGCCGTGAGCCCGGATCGCGACATCGTCGGCGTCCTCTCCCCGCACGCCGGATACCCGTACTCCGGAAGGGTCGCCGGCGCCGCGTTCCGCGCGCTCGAGGGCCGCGGCTACAGGACGGTCGTCGTGATGTCGCCGAACCACAGGCACGGTGCGCGGAAGATCGCGACGCTCGCGCGGCCCGCCTACGACACGCCGCTGGGCTCCCTGCCGATCGACGGCGAGGGCGTGCGGGCGCTCACGGCGGCGCACCCGGATCTCTTCGAGGCGAACGAGGCGATGTTCGAGCGCGAGCACTCGCTCGAGGTCGAGCTCCCGTTCGTGCAGGTCGCGCTGCCCGGGGCGGCGATCGTCCCCCTCGTGGTCGGGGTCGACGACGAGGCGCTGCTCGAGCGGGCGGGGAAGGCCCTCCACGAGGCGTTCGGCGCGCGGCGCGACGTCGTGTTCGTGATGAGCTCGGATCTCTCGCACTACCACCCGTACGACCAGGCCAACGCCCTCGACGAGGAGAGCCTCGGCGCGCTCGAGCGGTTCGACCTCCCCGCGTGGCGCAAGGCCGCGGCGCGCTCGGCGGAAGGGATGTGCGGCTTCAAGCCGCTCGTGGCGTTCGCGGCGGCGTTCGGAGCGTACGCCGACAAGGCGCGCGCGGTCGTCCGGCTCGACCACGGGAACAGCGGAGACACGGCAGGGGACAAGTCCAGCGTCGTCGGCTACGGCGCGCTGGCGTTCACGGTGGAGAAGGGAATGCGAAACGAAGAGAGCAAGGCCGCGAGCTACGGTCCGTACGACGTCGCGGCGCGGCGCGAGCTGATGTCGATCGCGAAGAAGGCGGTCGAGGCCGCCGCCAAGGGCGAGGCGTTCGCGCCGCCCGAGCCGTCCTCGGCGCCGTTGCGCGAGCGCGGCGCCGCGTTCGTGACGCTCAAGAAGGGCGGCGACCTGCGCGGCTGCATCGGGCACGTGATCGGGAGGATGCCCCTGTATGAGTGCGTCGCCGAGGTGGCGCGCGCGGCGACGATCCACGACTCGCGCTTCGATCCCGTGCGGCCGGACGAGCTGCCAGCGCTGTCGTTCGAGATCTCCGTGCTCACCGCGCCGGAGCCGACGACGCCCGACGAGATCGTCGTCGGTCGCGACGGGCTCATCATGTCTCGCGGCGGCTATTCGGGGCTCCTCCTGCCCCAGGTGCCGGGCGAGTGGGGATGGGGGAAGGAGGAGTTCCTCATGCACACCTGCCGAAAGGCCGGCCTGCCGTTCGACTGCTGGAAGGACCCGGCGACGCGCATCGAGAGCTTCCGCGCGATCGTCTTCGGCGAATCCGATTTGTAGAGCGCGCGAAGGCGGGCCGATAAATTGCGGCCGCGTTCCGCGGCACGCTACAATGACGCTGGAAGGCGAGACGGACGCCTCGCGCCGCGGGACGGGCTCCGGCGGGCGCCGGAGCGGCATGCGTCGATCGCCCCAGGACCGCGAGGTGTGCTGGAAATGAAGGGTGACGGCTCTTTCAAGCTCGTAATCGGGAGCGATTGGCACGACGCCGGCGTGCCCGGCGCCGGGACGTTCCCGTCCGGCGAACGGCTCGGCTTCGATCCGGCCGTCGCGCGCGGCGTTCTCGACATGGTCGTCGACGGGCAGAGCCTGTTCCACCCCGCCGACGAGGACTCCGTCTTTTTCCTGGTCCGCGACCTGCTCGCGGCGCTCGAGCGCCTGGCGGCGGCCGAGGGCACGGCTCGCGTCAGCTTCTACGAGAGCCCGCACGAGCTCGTGCTGCAGCGGGTCGGACCTCGGGTCTACCTCACGTTCTACCGCGGCGGCAGCCTGCCGGAGGTGATGGTCAAGGACCAGCAGGTCCAGTTCCAGGCGTTCGCGGAGGGCGTCGTCTCGTCGGCCCGCGATCTCATCGAGTCGGCGCGGGAGATCTCGCCGCAGGTCGCCTTCGATCCGCTCCTCGTGTGGATGGACGCGATGATCGACCGGCTGTCCGCGCTGCCGCTCGCGGAGATCTCGGGCGACGGCGCCATCGAGCGGAAGACGATCGAGAGCACGCGGTTCCAGAAGCCGCGGAACGACGCCGGGTTCTCGTTCGGCTTCAAGCTCGAGGCGAGCACCACCGACCTCCTCTGCCCCGGACGCCCCCTGAGCAACGACCTGAACGCGCTCCTGTTCCGCGGGAGGCTCGCCGTCCACGCACGCGGCCGCCGGCGCGCGCTCGGCGAGGGTTTCCTCTTCCTCCAGATCGAGAAGATGCTCGCGTCCGTGCACCAGCTCCTCGCCGCGTGGGAGGAGGGTCGGCCGATCGCGATCCGGCTCATCTCGGAGGGGATCTCGGTGGCGCTGAAGCTGACCGCGGACGACAAGCTGCTTGTGACGCTGATGGATCCGGTCCACCCGGAGTCGATCGCCGCCGTGCACGACCTGACTCCGTGGCAGTACGCCGACGCGGTGCTCGGCGCGGCGCGGGAGCTGCGTCGGCTCGCGGTCGAGGCCGCCCCCCGGCAGCGGCGGAACATCCGCCTCGAGTCGTTCTCCCGCGAGGTGCGGACGCTCGCGGCGTGGGCCAAGGAGCAGCAGCGCGGCGCCGTGTTCAATGAGGACGTCGAGCGCTACAGGCGCCTCGAGGAGCGCCGCCGCGTCGAGGATGCGCGCGAGGGGATCGGCGAGGCGAGCCGCCTCACGTTCCGCGAGCGCTGGCGGATCGAGGCCGAGGGGCTCGACCTGGACGGCACGATGCTGTGCGATCGCGTCGCGCTCGTCTCGGCGCGCGGGTTCGTGCTCGGCGTCGAGACCGAGTCCGGCGCCATCGTCTGGCGACGGGAGACCGACAAGGCCGAGGCGCGCATGCAGATCGCGGGCCGCGACGGCGTCGTGCGGGTCGCGCCGTCGGGACAGGTCGACATGGTGGACATCGCCACCGGCGCCCTGCGCTGGCGGACGAACCTCGCGGCGCGTTCGGGCGGCTCCCCGGTCGTGCTCGTGGTGGATCACGGGCCGGTCCCGGGTGTCGTCGTCGTCGCCGAGGAGGAGCGCAAGCTCG
The DNA here is from genome assembly GCA_023229365.1 of Pseudomonadota bacterium. NCBI lineage: Bacteria > Pseudomonadati > Pseudomonadota > Pseudomonadota bacterium. The sequence goes on from JALNZK010000020.1 coordinate 28,278, forward strand.
TGGCGCTCGACCTGCGCACGGGAGAGCCGCGGTGGCGGTTCTCGGCGTCGCGCGGCTCGAGGTTCGCCCTGCGGCGGCACGGCCGCCTCCTGTACGTGGCGAGCAGCGACTCGCATCTCAGCGCCATCGACCTCGAGGACGGCTCGCTCGTGTGGCGCGTCCCGAGCAGGACCCGGTTCTCCCTGCCCCCGACCGTGGCCGGCGACGTCGTGATCGCGCCCGGCGGGCGGTTCGGCAAGCAGGACGGGCGGATGTACGCCTTCGACGCGTACAGCGGCCACCCGGTGTGGGAGAGGCCGCTCGACGGCGGCGCCCTCACGGCGCCGATCGTCGCCGCGTCGGCCGCGCTCGTGCCGGTGCGCTCCGGCAAGGGGAAGCACGACCTCGTCGCGATGGGCACCGCGACAGGCGAGACCTTGTGGCGGCTCCCCTGTGACGGGTGGGCCGAGTCGTGCGCGCTCATGGCGCTCGACGACTGCTTCATCATCAACGCCGCGGGCGGCGTGCTGCGATCGGTCCGCGCGCTCACGGGCGAGGAGCGGTGGTCCACGACGCTCGGGCCGACGTGCTCCGACGACGTGCCTATCAACCTGCGCCTCGCGCTCCGGTCGGGCGTCCTGTTCGCGCCCGCCGACACCGTCTACGTCGTGCGGCCCGAGGACGGCCACGTGATCCACTCGCTCGGCGGCGAGCCGCCCGTGCCGGACCTCATGTTCGTCGATCCCGCGTGCGCCGTATTCGTCGCCGAGGAGAGCGGCCACGTCGCCATGTACGAGCTCCAGCGCAGGTTCAGCGTGGTCAACGGGAAGGTTTGATGAGCGCCGTGCGTCGCGCGGCGCTCCTCCTGGCGCTCCTGTTCTGCCTCGCGTGCGGCGGCGGGGCCGTCGTCCCGCGGGAGGCGGATCCGCTTCGCTACGACGTCGCAGTGATCGGCGCCGGCGGCGGGGGGCTGTCCGCTGCCGCCATGCTCGCCCGCAACGGGAAGAAGGTCGTGCTCCTCGAGCAGGGATCGCACGTCGGCGGCTACATGACCGCCTTCGAGCGGCCTCCCTACACCTTCGAGGTCTCGCTCCACACCATGGACGGGTTGAACGAGGGGGGCAGGAGCCGGCTCATCTTCGAGCAGCTCGGCATCCTCGATCGCGTGCAGCCGATCCGGCTCGAGACCGCCTACCGGGCGAGGTTCCCGGACTTCGAGATCGACGTCCCCGCCGACCCGGAGGCCTACAGGGCCGAGCTGAAGCGCCTCTTCCCGGCCGAGTCCGACGGGATCGACCGGTTCTTCGAGGTCACGGGCGACATGTACACGGCCGTCGCCTGGAAGAACCGCGACAACGCCGGAGACCGGAAGGGCGCGGGCCAGACGGTCGCCAAGAACCCGCGGTTCTGGACCGTCTTCTTCAAGTACGGACGCAAGTCGTTCAAAGACCTCCTCGACGAGTGCACCGAGGACCCGAAGCTCCAGGCGGTCCTCTCGTGGTTCACGGGGTACATCGGGGCGTCGCCGTCCGAGATACCGGCCATGCAGGTGATGGCGATGTGGGCCAGCTACCACCACGACGGGTTCTACTACTTCGAGGGCGGCTCCCGCTCGGTGACCGAGGCGCTCGCCGACGTCGTGCTCGAAAACGGCGGGGAGATCCAGCTCGGCGCCCGCGCCACGAAGATCGAAATCGAGGGCGGCCGGGCCGTGGCGGTGGTGACCCTGGACGGGGAGCGGTACCCGTGCCGCCACGTCGTCTCCAACGCCAACGCCTCCTCCACGCTCCTCGAAATGGTCGGTCGCGGGCACCTTCCCCGCGGCTATGTCCGCAGGCTCGAGCGCATGAAGGTGGGTCCTTCCCTCGTCCAGATCTACCTCGGCGTGGATCACGACTACACGGAGATCTTCGGCAAGGCCCACACGATCTCGGTCTCCGACTCGTACGACCCGGCCGTGTACGTCGGCACGGCCCCGGGTGCGGCGGACCCGGAGAAGGTCGGCTTCTTCCTCGCCGACTTCTCGGTCGTCGACCCCGGGGCGGCGCCCCCGGGAAAGAACGTGATCGAGATAACGACCTACCTGCCCTACGACTGGGAGGACGGCTGGCGCCTGCGGGAAGGCGCACGGGCGCACCGCGCTCTCAAGGAGCGCACCGCCGCCGTCCTCATCCGCCGCGCGGAGAAGCTCCTCCCCGGGCTCTCCGAACACATCGAGGTGATGGAGATCGCGACGCCGCGCACCATGCAGCGCGAGACCCTGAACCCCGGCGGCGCGGTGTACGGCTGGGCCGCGGGGCAGTCGATGGGCGCCGGCACGTACACGATGAACCGCCGGACGCCCATCCCCAACCTGTACCTCTCGAGCGCGTGGAGCGCGGGCGGCGGCCAGAGCAACGTGCTCGCGGTCGGCGTCAACGTCGCGCAGGACATCCTGAAGGCGGAGGGATCGGGAGAGTGACGCGCCGCTCGCCGCTTGACCGCCCGCCCTGCCCTCTTCATAGTCGCCCCATGAACGAAGCCAAAGCGCCGAGCTACAAGTCCTGGCCCTTCAAGGAGGCGGAGCGGATCGTCAAGGCGCACCGCGGGAAGCTGCCCGAGGTCGCGGTGTTCGAGACCGGGTACGGGCCGAGCGGGCTGCCGCACATCGGGACGTTCGCCGAGGTCGCGCGCACGACGTGGGTGCGCCGCGCGTACGAGAAGCTCACGGGCGCCGGGACGCGCCTCATCGCCTTCAGCGACGACTTCGACGGCCTGCGCAAGGTGCCGGACAACCTGCCCGCGCAGGCGATGCTGAAGGAGAACCTCGGCAAGCCGCTCTGCGACATCCCGGATCCGTACGGCTGCTGCGCCTCGTTCTCGAGCCACATGATAGGCAACCTCGAGAAGTTCCTCGCGACGTTCGGGTTCACGGTCGAGATGCGGCGCGCCTCGGAGGCGTATAGCAAAGGCGAGTTCAACGAGGGGCTCACGCGGCTCCTCCACAACGTCGACAAGATCCTCGACATCATCCTGCCGACGCTCAAGGAGGAGAACCGCGCCGCGTGGTCGCCGTTCCTCCCGAAGTGCGAGAAGTGCGGGCGCATCTACACGACGCGCGTCAGTGCCTACCGCAGGGAAGAGCTCGCGGTGGACTACGCGTGCGACGGCCGCTTCGGCGAGATCGGCGGCTGCGGCCACACGGGCACAGCGAGCGCGCTCGACGGCGGCGTCAAGATGGGCTGGAAGGTCGACTGGGCGCTGCGCTGGTTCTCGTACGGGGTGAACTACGAGATGTACGGCAAGGACCTCATCCCGTCGGCCGAGCTGTCACAGGCCATCACGCGCGTCATCGGCGGCGAGCCGCCGTGCGGCTTCTTCTACGAGCTCTTCCTCGACGAGAACGGCGAGAAGATCTCCAAGTCGCGCGGCAACGGCGTGACCGTCGAGGAGTGGCTCGGGTACGCGCCGGTCGAGTCGCTCGCGCACTTCATCTTCCGCGAGCCGCGCACCGCGAAGAAGCTGTACCTCGACATGATCCCGCGCACCATGGACGAGTACCTGGCGGATCTGAAGCGCTACGGCGAGATGGAGGAGGCGAGGCGCCCGGACGCGCCGCTCTGGCACATCCACGACGCCGGCCGCCGCGTGCCGGAGTACGAGTCAGCCATCAACTTCACGATGGTGAGCAACCTCGTCTCCGCGCTCGGCCGCCCGAGTCGCTCGCTCGTCGAGCAGTTCCTCCTCCGCTACGACCCGGCGGCGAACCGGTTCCCCGCGATGATCTCGGCACTCGTCGACAAGGGGATGGCGTACTACACGGACCGCATCCTGCCGCACAAGAGGTACCGCGCGCCGACCGACGCCGAGCGTCCGCTGTTCGCCGCGATCCGGGAGAAGCTCTCGGCCCCTGGCGCCGCCGAGCTCGACGAGAAGGCGCTCCAGGGAATCGTATTCGACGTGGCCCGCGAGGGCGGGGTCGAGCCGCGCGACCTGTTCGCCGCGATCTACCAAGTGCTCCTCGGCCAGGAGCAGGGCCCGCGCTTCGGCACGTTCGCGAAGCTCGTCGGCGTCCCGCGCGTGCTCGAGCTCATCGCCGAGAAGGTCGGGTAGGCGGGGCCGACAGATCGATTTGCCTTCACCGACGTAAGGTCAGATAACTGCCCCACATGGAGGCGTCGGAAACGGAGGCGGCATGGACTCGACCCAAGGCATGACCGCGCGGCTCTTCCCGCGCGGCACGATCCCGCTCGCGCTCGCCACGGCGTTCGCGGCGCTCGCCCATTTCGTGACGCTCGGTTGCCTCTACGGCTTCCTCGTCGACGCCCTCGGGCTCTACCGCGACGAGGGGCGCGTCGTCTGGAGCCTGTACACGGCGGCGACGATGATCTTCTACGTCGTCGGCGGCCTCTGGGGCGACTTCGGCGGCCACCGGCGCAACATGATCATCGGGCCGGCCATCACGCTCACGGCGCTCTTCCTGCTGCTGATCACGCCGAGCTACGGCAACGACGCGACCGTGCTGTGGATCGTCGTCGCCGTGTCCGCGTTCGCGTGCGGCCGGTCGCTGTTCACCGTCGCGTCGACGACGCTCGCGGCCCACCTCCACGAGGGCGGGGCGACGCGGGTGCCGCTCGCCGGGACGTACACCCTGCTCCACCTCCTCGCGAACGTCGCGGTGCTCCTCCTCGCCCCGTTGGCGGCGGCGTCGATCGACGCGTTCATCGGCGACGTGGCGGGCACGAGTCCCGAAGAGAGCCGAAAGCTCGTGTTCGCGCTCGCGACGCAGCCCGCGATCTGCGCGCTGGTCTTCGGCGCCGTCTCGCGACGGACGTTCGCCGCCGCGGAGCTTTCCGTGCGGGCCAAGGCCGCCGCGCGTGACGTTTCGCCGCTCCCCGACGGCGCGGTCGGCTACCGGCGCTCGGCGATCTGGCTCCTCCTCGCGGCCGGCGCGCTCGGCTTCGCGGCGTACGACAGCGCGATGTCCGGCGCGCTCGATCTCGCGGCGCGCATCGGCGGCGGCGACGACTGGCACGGCACGATGCAGCTCCTGAACGGCGCGATCATCGTCTTCCTCGCGCCGGTCGCGGTGATCGTCTACGGCCGCATGCGGCGCGGAAGCGGGGCCGTCCCGACCGCGGGCGTGGCCGTGGTCGGCGCGACCCTCTTCGGCATCGGGCTGACGATCCTCTTGGCGGTCTCCGCGATGATGCCGGACGCCGCGTCGGAGCTGGCGCCGCCGTGGCTCGATGACACGCCGTCGATCGCCTGGCCCGTCGCCGCGCAGATCCTCGTGTCGCTCGGCGAGATCCTGTTCATCCCGCTCGTGTCGGCGCTTGTCGCGGGTCTCGCGCCGCGGAGGCTGCGCGGCCTCTTCCTCGGCCTCGCGCTCGCGATGACCGCCCTCGCGGTGCTCTTCACGCGGACCGTCGACGCGGCGTTCGACGGAATCCCGCTCTCCTTCGCTGCGGCGTTCGCCCTCGCGGCGTCCGTCGCCAGCGCCGCGCTGCTCGCGGTCGTGGGGACCGTGTTCCGGAAGAAGAGCAGCTCCAGCGTTCCGTCCTAGATCAGCCGCCGGAGCGCCGCGGCGAGCTGAGCCACGGTGTACGGCTTCGGCAGCACGCCGTCGAACCCGTGCGCGGCGTGATCGCTCATCACCGGATCGTTCGAGTAGCCGCTCGACGCCAGCACGACGGCGGTCCTGTCGCGCTCCTTGAGGAGCCGCACGGCGTCACGGCCGCCCATTCCGCCGACGATCGTGAGATCCATGATCACCGCGTCGAACCGCCTTCCCCCGTCGAGCGCCGCGCAGTACGTCTCCACCGCCGCGGCGCCCTCCTCGACGGCCTCCACGGTATAGTCGAGGCTCTCGAGCATCCGCGTCGCGACCTCCCGTATCACGGCGTCGTCGTCCATGAGCAGGACGCGGCCGCTGCGGGCCTCGGAGTCCGCCGGCGCGTCGAGGACCCGCTCCTCGCGCGAGCGCGCCGTCGCCGGCAGGTACACGCGAAAGGTCGAGCCGACGCCGACGGTCGACTCTACGCTCACGTGACCGCCGTGCCGCCTCAGGATGGAGTACGTCGTCGCGAGCCCGAGCCCCGAGCCGCCCGGCTTCGTCGTGAAGTACGGATCGAACACCCGGTCGAGGTTCTCCTCGGGAATGCCGCAGCCGCTGTCCGCGACGCCGATGCGCACGTACCGGCCGGGCTCCAAGGGGAGCCCCTCGTCCGCGGCGACGCGCACGTTCTCGGCCGAGATGCGGACGACCCCGCCCTCGGGCATCGCCTGCGACGCGTTGAGCACGAGGTTCTGGAGCACCTGGCTGATCTGCCCCTCATCCACCTCGACGGGCCAAAGATCCTCCGCGATCGAAAAGGCGCGCCCCGCCGCCGAGCCGTGCAAGGCGAACCCCGTGGACTCCTCGATCAGGGCGCGCGCCGAGGTGAGCGTCTTGACGGGCATCCCGCCCTTGGAGAACGTGAGCAGCTGTGACGTGAGGCCTCGGGCCCGCTCCAGGGCGCGGCACGCCGCCTCGAGGTTCTTCGCGACGCGCGGATCACCTGCCTCCTGCCGTCCCGCCAGCGTGACGCTCCCCATCGCCGCGGTGAGGATGTTGTTGAAGTCGTGCGCGATGCCGCCCGCGAGGACTCCCACGGACTCGAGCTTCTCGATCCGGGCGAGCTCCTCCTCGAGGAGCCGCTGGCGGGTCACGTCCTGGAACACGACCAGCGCGCCCGTGACCTCTCCGGCATCGCCGTAGATGGGGGCGCAGGTGTCGGCGACGAGCGCCTCCTCGCCGGCACGCGACACGAGGCGCCGGTCCTGGACGTGGCGGGCGGCGCGCTCACCGAGCTTGAGCATTGCGCGGACCGGGTTGTCGAGCGGCGCGCGCGTCCTGTGGCTCACGAGGCGGAACACCTCGCCGACGGGCCTCCCGAGCGCCTCTCCCTGCGTCCAGCCGGTGAGCCGTTCGGCGATCCCGTTCATCGTGGTCACGCAGCCGCGGAGATCGGTCGTGATGACGCCGTCCCCAACGGCCGACAGGGTGGCCGCGAGGCGCCCCCGCTCCTCCGCCAGGGCGCGCTCGGTCTCGACGCGGTCGGTGACGTCCGTCGACACGCCGATGGTGCCGCGGAACTTGCACTCGGGCCCCATGATGGCGCTCAGCCGCGACTCGATCACCTTGCCGTGGATCTCGCTGATGAGCGTGATCGTCTCGCCCGCGGCGAGCCTGGGCCGCAGCTCCGACCAGCCGGTCAGCGCCGGGAACACCTCCGCCACCTTTCTGCCGACGATCTGCTCGGGGGTCAGGCCCAACGCGTAGACGGTCACGCCGTCGGCGAACGTGAACCGCTGCTCCCGATCGACGGTCCACAGCGCGATGGGCGCGTTCGCGATCGTCGTCCGCAGCCGGCGCTCGTACTCGAGTCGGGTGGTGATGTCGCGGGAGACGCCGAACACCGAGGTCACGGCGCCGGAGTCGTCGCGGGCCGGCACGAGCCACGTGTCGAGCCAGCGCGGCGCGTCCGGGAACTCCGTCTCAGCCTGCAGGTGCAGCGGCTCCCCGCTCTCGAACACGCGGATCAGGTTCGCGACCTGGCGAGCCGACGTGTCATCCGGAAACAGCTCCGCGACCGGGCGCCCGATCAGCGCCTCGGGAGACGACGACAGCGTGGAGGCGGCGAAGCGGTTGACGTACAGGACGCGCCGGTCCGCTCCCACCGCGAACACCATGTCCTGAGCGGACTCGACGACCGCGCGGTACATCGCCTCGCGCGCGCCGAGATCCGCGTTGGCGGCCTCGAGCTGCGCGATCCGCGCCTCGAGCCTGGCGATCTCGTCGTCCTTCGCCATGCCCCTCACCCGCCTCCCATGAGCCGGACGAGCTCGAGGCGATCGCCCGCCTCGATCACCTCCGCGTCGAAGCGTGACTTGGGGACGACCTCGCCGTTGCGCTCGACGACCGTCACCGCGATCGCGATCCCGAGCCCCGCGAGCAGCCCGGCCACGGTGATCCCCTCGTCGAACTCCCGCGGCTCGCCGTTGAGCCGCACCTCGATCCTGCCCATCGGCCCTCCTACAGCTCGGTGAAGCCCCGGTCCCAGTCCTTCCAGACCGGATCGTAGCCGCGCGCGCGCAGGGCGCTCGCGACCTCCGCCGGCCGCCGGTCGTCCACCACCTTGAACTGCTCGCCGCCCGCGTCGCCCTTTGTGTACGAACCGGGGCGCGTCCTGGAGCCCGCGGACATCTGCGTGATCCCGAACGGCAGGAGCGCGTCGCGCAGTCGCGGCGGCTCGCGCGTGGACAGCACGATCCCGACCTCCTCGGCGTACAGCCGCAGCGCGCCCACCACGTGCGCGAGCGTTCGGTCGTCGACAGGATGCGGGATCTCGAAGCCCGCCGGGACGTTCTTGAGCCTGGGGACGCCCAGCTGCACGCGGCTTCGCCACCAGCGCCGCGACAGATCCGCCGCGTGGAGCCCGAGCGCGAACGCCTCCTCCCGCCACGGCGAGAGCCCCCAGAGCGCGCCCACGGTGAGCGTCCGCATGCCGGCCGCGCCCGCCCGGTCGAGCGCGTCGAGCCGGAAGGCGTAGTCCGCCTTCGGCCCCGCGGCGTGCAGCGAGGCGTACCGCGCGGCGTCGTAGGTCTCCTGGTACAGGGTGACGCCGTCGACCGCCCCGCCCTCGGCGAGCGTGCGGTACCCGGCGTCGTCGAGGGGCACGACCTCGACCGAGACAGAATCGAACGCCCCGTCCTTGAGCGCGCGGGCCGCGGCGGCGAGGTACGGCGGATCCACGTCCCCCGGCGCGTCGCCCGACACGAGCAGGAGGTGGCGGATCCCGAGGCGGGAGATCGCTTGCCCCTCGGCGACGGTCTCGTCCAGGGTGAGCGAGACACGCTCGATCCGCTGATCGCCGCGGAAGCCGCAGTACGGGCCCCGGCCGACGCCGCGGTTCGACACGTAGAGCGGCGCGTACATCTGCACCGTGCGCCCGAAGTGGCGGAGCGTGGCCGCGTGCGCCTCGCAGGCGATCTCCTCGAGCAGAGGGTCCGCTCCCGGCGACAGGAGGAGCGCGAGCTCGCGCGGCCCCTTGCGCCGCGTCCGGATCGCCGCGCGCACGAGCGCGGGATCGCGGTTGGCGAGCAACCCCTCCGTCATCTGAGGAACCCGGTGAGCGGCGACGACGCCCGGGCCTCGCGGCTCGTCCCGCCGGGCCCCGCGAGCCGCGCGACGCGGCCGGCCTCCACCGCGAGCTTGAACGCACGGGCCATGGCGGCGGGATCGTCGGCGATCGCGAGCGCCGTGTTCACGAGCACCGCGTCCGCGCCCATCTCCATCGCCTCTGCCGCGTGGCTGGGCAGCCCGAGGCCGGCGTCGACGACCACCGGCACCCGGGCCTGATCGATGATGATCTCGATCGCGTCCCGCGTCCGGATCCCGAGGCCGCTGCCGATGAGGCTGCCGAGCGGCATGAGCGTCGCGGCGCCCGCGTCCTCGAGCCGGCGCGCGAGGATCGGGTCGGCCGGCATGTACGGCAGCACCGTGAACCCCTCGGCGACCAGAATCTCGGCGGCGCGGAGCGTCTCGACGGGATCGGGCAGGAGCGTGCGCGGATCGGGCGTCACCTCGAGCTTGATCCACGGCTCGAGCCCGGCGCCCCGGGCGAGCCGGGCGAGCCGGACCGCCTCCTCGGCGTCCCTCGCACCCGAGGTGTTCGGCAAGAGGAGCAGCTTCCCCCGGTCGATGGCGGAGATCATGTCGTCCGCGGGGTTCGCGAGATCGACGCGCCGCAGCGCCACCGTCACGATCCGCGCGCCCGACGCGTCGATCGCCGCGCGCATCTTTTCGCCGCTCGCGAACTTCCCGGTACCGACCAAGAGGCGTGAATCGAAGGCGCGGCCTGCGATGACGAGGGGATCGGCCATTTCGCGCTCCATGGCTCAGCCGACGTGGCAGCCCTTGCAGCTCTTCACTCTCTTCAGCTTCTCGTTGCCGGGCTGCCTCCCGAGCGCCTCCTCGTGGCAGCCGCGGCAGAGATCGTGGAACGCATCCTTCGCCCCGTTCTTGCCGCGTCCCTCGTGGCAGCCCGCCGCCGTGCACTTCCCCGCGCCCGCGCCGCTCTCGTCCGTCGTGTGGTGGCACCTTCTGCACTTGCCGTCCATGATCGGGAGCCCGACATGCATCTCGTGGGGGAACGTCACCGCGCCCTTCTCCGCGCCCTCGAGCGCGAGCCTCACGACATCGGGTTGCGCGATCTCGCCGGCCGTCGGCGCCGCGGGCTCCGTCGCCTTCGGGGGCGGCTCGGGTGCCGCCACGGGTTCGGGCTGCTGCGCGGGCTGTGCGGGTTTCAAAGCCTCGTCGATCTTCGCGATCGGTGCCGGCTCGGCTTCGCGCGCGATCTTCTCCTCACCGCACGCGACGAGCGCCAGCGCGGCCACCGCGAGCGACGCTGCCGTCTTCCACTTCATCACTTCTATTCCTCCCGAACGGGTTCGAGCACCTCTCGTGTATAGTCGAAATCCGCTGAGAATCAAACGGCCTCCGGCGATCACGGCGTCCCGGCGGCTGCCTCGATGGCAAACGCAACGGCCTCGTGCCCTGCGGCGCGGGCGATCTGCGCCGCCGTGGCGCCCAATCCGTCCGCGAGGCGCACGTCCGCGCCCCGGCCGAGGAGGTACGCGACGGCCTCTGCGTGGCCCTTACCGGCGGCGAACATCAACGCGCTCCACCCGGCGAAGTTGACGTCGTCCAGCCGCGCGCCCGCCTCGCACAGGATCCGGGCGATCTCCGCGCACCCGGCGCCCGCCGCGACCATGAGCGCGGTCAGCCCCTGCTTCTTCGCGGCGTTCGCGTCGGCGCCGTGCTCGAGGAGGGTCCGCACGACGACCGCATCCCCGGACGACGCGGCGGCCATCAGCGCCGTCTTGCCGTCCTCGCGCGCCGTCCCGGCCTTTGCGCCGCGCGCGAGCAACAGATCGACGACGGTCGACCGCCCCTCCGAGGCCGCCACGAACAGAGCGTCCTCGCCGACCGCCTCGACGGCCTCGATGGACGCGCCGCGATCGAGCAACAAGGCCGCCGTCTCGGCATCGCCCGCCATGGCGGCGAACATCAGCGCCGTGATCCCCTCGGCCGTCCGCGCGTCGACCTCCGCGCCCGCGGCGACGAGCACCTCCGCGATCTCGGTCTCTCCGAGCCCGGCCGCGATCATGAGCGCCGTCGCGCCGTCCGCCTGCCGCGCGTTCACGTTCGCGCCCGCGGCCAAGAGCGCGTCGACCGCGTCCGCGTCGCCGAGCATCGCGGCGATCATCAGGGCCGTGCGGCCGCCCTCCTCCGCCGCGTCCGGCTCGACGCCCGCCCCGAGCGCAGCGCTCAACGCGCCCGGATCGCCCTTGCGGATCGCCGCGAGGAGCGCCTCCTCCGCGCCCTCGTCGTCGAGATCCCGCACCTCCAGCGTGTACTCCGGCGCCGCGGGCTTCCCCGCCCCGCACGACGCAGCAACGGCCACGGCGAGCGACGCGAGGACTCGTATCGTTCGCCTCATGTTCCGGGCAGCTTTCCGTTGACGTGCGCGGTTCGCCCCGGCGCGACCTTCACGTCGAACCTCTCTCGGTACCCCGCCGCGGGGTTGGACAGGATCACCTCGTGCGCGCCGGCCGACACGCGGAGCCGGTTGATGGGCGTCGTCCCGATAGGCTCCCCGTCGAGCGCGACCTCCGCCCAGGGTCGGCAGTTGATCTGCAGCCAGCCGCTCTTCGAGGCCTTCTCGACGGCCGCGGGCAACGGCGCGATCGGCTCCGCCGCCGCCTCGGCGCGGGCGCCCGAGTCAGGCCCGTCGACGAGAATCGCGTCGGCCACGGGCGCGGCCGCCTGCAGGGGAGCGACGAGGGGATCGCTCGGCGGCGCCGCGGGTTTCGGATCCGCCCCCGCGCCGATGAGCCATCCGGCGCCCAGACCGGCGCACAAGACCGCCGCCGCGATCCCGAGAGCCGGCGCCGGCTTCAACCCGCGCCGCGGGGCCGAAGGCGGTTGCGACGCCCGCGTCGGCCCGTCTGCGAGCGGCCGCCCGGCCGGCACCTCTCCCCCAGGCCCCGAGCGCGACCGGCCCGCGCCGCGAACGCGCGACGACGGCGTGAGCAGGCCCGTGGATCCGCCGACGCTCCGGAGCTCGAGGAGCGCCTTCACGAGGGCGCCCGCGTCCGCCGGCCCGCAAGGGGCGTGGATCCGCAGCGGCGCCAGCTCGGCGAGCGCCCGCTCCGCGCTGCCGATGCGGGTCTCGAGCGCGGGCGCGAGCAGTCGCGCGAGGAAGCCGTTCAGCGCCGGCGACAACCATGGGAGCTCCGGAACGCTCGGCCGCAGCGCGAGCGCGAGCACCTCCTGCTCGTTCCGCCCCACGTGGAGGCGCCGGCCGGCGAGCATCTCGAAGAGCACGAGCCCGGCGCAGAACAGATCCGACGCCGGCCCGACGTCGCCTCCGGCCGCCTGCTCCGGGGAGAGGTAGGCGAGCTTGCCCTTCACGACCCCGGTGCGCGTCGCGCTCGTGCCGCCTCGCGTCTTCGCGATCCCGAAGTCGGCCAGCTTGACGAGCCCCTCCCTGGAGACGAGGAGGTTGTGCGGCGAGACGTCGCGGTGCACGACCGGGCGCAAGACCCCGTCGACGGTGTGCTCGTGGGCGCAAAGGAGCGCCGAGAGCAGCCCCTCGGCGACGTGGAGCGCGAAGCCCGGCGGCACGCGCAGCCCGAGGTCGTCCGCCTGCCGCAGGACATCGCGCAGATCCAACCCGTCGACGTACTCCATGGCGAGGAACAGGCGCCCGTCGTGCGAGTCGAAATCGAACACCTGCACGATGTTCGGGTGCGCGAGCGACGCCGCGATGCGCGCCTCGCGCCGGAACATCGCGGAGAACTCCGCGTCGTCGCCGTGCTCCGGGCGCACCATCTTGAGGCACACGGTCCGCCGAGCGCCGGACGGGTCGATCCGGGAGGCGCGGTAGACCTCGGCCATGCCCCCCCTGGCCAGGAGCGCTTCGAGCTCGTACTTGCCCCACCTGTCGTGCACCCCACCCTCCATCGTCACGCGGGCGGGAAGTGATCGAAGCCGCCGCGCCCGGCGGGGATCGCGCGTCCGCTCAGCTCGACGACGACCCCGGACGCACCCGCCGCGATCTCGCCGATCCGGTGCGCCGAGACGCCGCCGGCGGCCTCGAGCGCGGCGCACACCGCGTCCTCCGCGCCCCGTTCCGCCGTGAAGAGCAGCTCGAAGTCCTCGCCTCCGCGAAGGGCGAGCTCGATGGGATCGCCTCTCGCACCGGCGCAGATCGCCGCCGCGGCGCCCGAGATCGGGATCCGGTCCGCGTCGAGGCGTACGACCACGCCGCTCTCCTCCGCGACGTGCCGCGCGTCCGCCTCCAGGCCGTCGCTGACGTCGATGCACGCGGTGACGCGTCCCAAGTCGCCGAGCGCCCGCCCTTCCCGGAGCCGGGGCGACGGGACGAGGTGCCTCGCGATCGCCGCCGCCGCGAGCCCGGGCTCGACGGCGCCGATCCCGCCCTTCAGGAGCTCGAGCCCCGCCGCCGCGCCGCCGAGCTCGCCGGTCACGAACACGAGATCGCCCGGCTTCGCGCCGCCGCGCCGCAGCCCCCGGCCTCGCGGCACGTCGCCCACGAGGAAGAGGTCGATCATCACCCCGGCGTCGAGGCGGGCCGTGTTGCCGCCGACCAGCGGGGCGCCCTCCCGATCGAGCCCCTCCCGCAGCCCGGCGTAGAGCTCCTCGATCCACTCGACCTCGGTCCCTCCCGGGATCGCGAGCGAGCAGAGCGCCCACCTCGGCTGAGCCCCCATCGCCGCGACGTCGCTCAGGTTGACCGCCGCGACGCGGCGCCCGAGCTGCATCGCCGAGATCCACTCGTTCCTGAAGTGGACCCCCTGGATCTGGCAGTCGCAGGTCAAGACGAGATCCCGATCGCCGTCGGGCCGGACGATCGCGCAGTCGTCGCCCGTGCCCGCGACGACGGACGGCGACCGCACGACCCCTTTGCCGCAGAGGCGCGCGATCAGACCGAACTCGCCGATTTCCTTGGCCCTCATGGGAGCACCTCGCTGCGAATCAGCTTACTCACCGGTCAGCTGATATGCGAATAAATCTATCCACTTGACACTCGAGGGGATGCCCCGTACTGTCCGCCCGGTCCGCGAGGCGGCAGTGCGCGCGCCCGCGGCCAATGTACGTTATGGGCAACGAACGCAAAACTGGTCTATTCGAAATCGACGTGGAAGCGCTCAAGCGCGGTCCGACGATTTTCGATTGCGACATCCCGTTGACGTGGCTCGCCGAGGAGCTTCGGGCCTGCGAATATCCGGTGGAGCCCACGGGCGCGCGCCTCGACGCGTCCGTCTCTTTGGCCGATTCCGGCGTGCTCGTCAGCGGCGAGGCGAAGGCCAGCGTGAAGACCCAGTGCGGGACCTGCCTCGACGACGTCCACCTCGAGCTGGTTGCCCCTCTTAGCGCCTTCCTCATGCCGCGGCCGAGCGTGGCGGACGGGCCCGGCGGGGAGCTGACCCCCGAGGACCTCGAGCGCGAGTGGTACGACGGCGATCGCTTCGCCCTCGACGACCTTTTGCGCGACGCGATCGTGCTCGAGCTGCCGATGACCCCGCGCTGCGAGGGGACCTGCCGCGGCGAGGCCGTGGCACACCTCGTGCAGAAGAAAGACAGAATCGACCCGAGGCTCGCCCCGCTGGCGAGGATACGAATCGCAAAGGAGAAGTGACGTGGCTGTTCCGAAGAAGAAAATGTCGAAGTCGCGCCGCGACAAGCGGCGCGCGAACCACGACCGCATGGACCACCCCGCGGTGTCGAGCTGCCGCCAGTGCGGATCGCCCGTGCGACCGCACAACGCGTGCCAGGAGTGCGGCACCTACCGCGGGCGCCAAGTGATTGATGTCGAGGCGGGCGAGGGAGAGAAGGCAGAGGCCAAGTAGGCGCGTTCGATGGTCGACCGGGGCACTGCAAAGGCGGACCGCTGATGAGCGTTCAACTTCGCACCAGGATCGTCGGCACGGGGAGCTACCGCGCCGAGGGCGTGCTTACCAATTTCGATCTCGAAAAGATCGTCGACACTTCCGACGATTGGATCGTGGGGCGGACCGGCATCCGCGAGCGGCGCGTGGCCGGAGCGGGGATCTGCACCTCCGACATGGCCGCGGCGGCGCTCAAGAACGCGCTCGAGATGGCCGGCAAGTCCGCCAACGACCTCGACATGATCGTGTGCGGGACCGTCACGCCCGACAGGCCGCTCCCGGCGACCGCCGCCTACGTGCAGCAGAAGATCGGCGCGACCAACCACTGCGCGTCCTTCGACCTCGCGGCGGCCTGCGCCGGGTTCATCTACGGGCTGTCGATCGCCGACAGCTTCATCCGCACCGGCAAGGCGAAGACCGTGGGCGTGATCGGCGTCGAGCTCTTGTCGCGCGTGTTGAACTACCAGGACCGCAACACGTGCGTGCTGTTCGGCGACGGCGCGGGAGCGGTCGTCGTGACCGGGGAGACCGGAGAGCCCGGCGTGCTCTCGACGCACATCTTCACCGACGGGTCGCTCACCGAGCTTCTGACCATCCCGGCGGGCGGCTCGCAGCTGCCGACCTCCGCCGAGACCGTGGCGGCGCGCCAGCACTACGTGTCGATGGAGGGCAAGGAGGTGTTCCGCTACGCGGTGCGCTACCTCTCGTCTGCGGCGGAGCTCGCCCTCGAGCGCAACGGGCTCGGACCGAGCGACATCGACCTCGTCGTGGCGCACCAGGCGAACATGCGAATCCTGGACGGCGTGTCCAAGCGCATCAAGGTCCCGCTGGACAAATTCGTCCTCAACATCGAAAGATACGGAAACACCTCGAGCGCCTCGATCCCGATCGCGCTCGACGAGGCGGTGCGGGCCGGCCGGGTGCACCCGGGCAACACGCTCCTCATGGTCGCCCTGGGGGGCGGGATCTCGTGGGGCTCCGCCGTGGTGAGATGGTGATTGCATGACGGGCAGGTACGCGCTGGTGTTCCCCGGACAGGGGGCGCAGAAGGTCGGCATGGGGCGCGAGCTCTTCGATGCGTTCGAGGCCGCGCGCGCGACCTTCGCCGAGGCGGACGCCGCGCTCAAAGAGCCGCTCTCCAGGCTGATCTTCGAAGGTCCCCTCGAGGCGCTGACTTTGACCGCGAACACCCAGCCGTCGATCCTGACCGTCTCGGTCGCGGCGTTCCGCGCGCTCGCCTCGAAGGTCCCGCTCGCGCCGGCGTTCGTCGCGGGGCACAGCCTCGGGGAGTACAGCGCCCTCGTCGCCGCGGGGTCGATGTCGTTCGCGGACGCCGTCCGCACGACGCGCGCGCGCGGCGCGTTCATGCAGGAGGCGGTCCCGGCAGGGATCGGGGCGATGGCGGCGGTGATGAAGCGCACAGAGGCCGACGTCGCTGCGGCGTGCGAGCGGGCCGCGGAGGGGGAGATCGTCTCCCCGGCGAACTTCAACTCCCCGGATCAGATCGTCGTCTCCGGCCACGCGGGCGCCGTGGCGCGCGCGTCGGAGCTGCTCCAGGGCGGCGGCGGCCGCGTCATCCCGCTGAAGGTGAGCGCGCCGTTCCATTGCGCGCTGATGCGGCCCGCGGCGGAGCGGCTCGCCGCCTTCCTCCGCGAGGTGCGGTTCGCGGCGCCGACCGCGCCTATCGTCACGAACGTCGAGGCCGCGCCCAACGCCGACGCGTCGCGGATCCGCGATCTGCTCGTGACCCAGGTGACCTCGCCCGTGCGTTGGACGAACACCGTGCGCCGCATGATCGAGGAGGGCGTCACGACCTTCGTCGAGCTCGGCCCCGGCAGCGTGCTCGCTGGCTTGATCAAGAAAATCGACGCGGGCGCGACGGTCGTGTCCGCCGGCGATCCGAAAGGCATTGAGGCGGCCGCGACGGCGCTGGCCGAGCTCGGTTGATGAGGTAAGAGCGCGGCGAACGCCGCCACACGTGAACGCGCAGGCTTGGTGAAGGTGCCTGCGCCACATTTCGGAGGAAAAAAATGGAGATCGAGAACAAGGTGCGCGAAATCGTTTGTCAGCAGCTCGACGTGGAGCCCGGCCAGGTGAAGATGGAGACGTCGTTCGTCGATGACCTCGGCGCCGACTCGCTCGCGGTCGTCGAGCTTGTTCTCGCGCTCGAGGAAGCTTTCGAGATCGACGTGCCCGACGAGGACACGGAGAAGCTCCGGACCTTCAAGGACGCCGTCGAGTACATCACCGCGAAGGTCAACGGTTGAGGAGAGCGACGTGACGGGAAATCGAAGGGTAGTGATCACGGGGTGCGGCGCCATCAGCCCGCTCGGGCTCGACGTCGGCGCGCTGTGGAGCGGGCTCGTCGGTTGCCGGTCGGGCGTCGGCATGATCACGCGCTTCGACGCGACGGACTTCACGACGAAGATCGCCGCCGAGGTGAAGGGCTTCGATCCGACGAAGTGGGTGGCCCCCCGCGAGGTCCGCCAGATGGACCGGTTCATCCAGTACGCGATCGCGGCGGCCGACGAGGCGATGCGCGACTCGGGGTTCGTCATCACGGACGAGAACGCGACCCGCGTCGCGACCGTGATGGGCGTCGGCGTGGGCGGCCTCGAGACGATCGAGATCACCCACCTCCTCATGAAGGAGAAGGGCCCGAAGCGGATCTCCCCGTACTTCATCCCGGGCATGATCTCGAACCTCGCGCCGGGCCACATCTCGATGCGCTTCGGCGCCAAGGGGCCGTCGGTCACGACGACCTCCGCGTGCGCGTCGTCGGCCCACGCCATCGGCGAGTCGTACCGCATGATCCAGTACGGCACGGTGGACGCGGTCATCTGCGGCGGCGCGGAGGCGACCGTCACGCCCCTCGGCATCGGCGGGTTCAACGCCCTCAAGGCGCTGTCCACGCGGAACGACAGCCCCGAGACCGCGAGCCGCCCGTTCGACAAGGATCGGGACGGCTTCGTGATGGGCGAGGGATCCGGCGTGCTCATCGTAGAGGAGCTCGAGCACGCGAAGCGGCGCGGCGCGAAGATCTACGCCGAGGTGACCGGGTACGGCTCGACGGCCGACGCGAACCACATCACCCAACCCGCCCCGGGCGGCGAGGGTGCGGTCCGCTGCATGCAGCTCAGCCTGGCCGACGCGCGCCTCGCGCCCTCGCAGATCGACTACATCAACGCGCACGGCACCTCGACGCCGATCAACGATCCGCTCGAGACGCTCGCCGTGAAGACGGCGTTCGGCGATCACGCGAGGAAGCTCGCGATCAGCTCGACCAAATCGATGACCGGTCACCTCCTCGGCGCCGCGGGCGCCATGGAGGCGATCGTGCTCTCCAAGGCGATAGAGCTCCAGATCGCGCCGCCGACGACCAACCTGACGACGCCGGATCCGGCGTGCGATCTGGACTACATCCCGGACCAGGCCCGCCAGATGAAGATCGAGCACGCCCTGTCGAACTCGCTCGGCTTCGGCGGGACCAACGTCTCCCTCATCTTCTCCCGTTTCCGGGGTTGACGCGGCCATGCGTCGCATCGCGATCGCCAGCGATCACGGTGGATTCGAGCTCAAGGAGGAGCTGAGGCGGGTGCTCGCGGGAGGCGAGCTCGAGCTCGTCGATCTCGGGTGCGGCTCTGCGGACGAGTCCGTCGACTACCCCGACTACGCGGGCCTGCTCTGCGACGAGGTCCTCTCGGGGCGCGCGGAGCGCGGCATCCTCGTGTGCGGCACCGGCATCGGCATGAGCATCGCCGCGAACCGACGGCGCGGGATCCGGGCCGCGCTCTGCTGGGACCTCTTCACCGCGAGGATGGCCCGCGAGCACAACGACGCGAACGTGCTGTGCCTCGGAGGCCGCGTCCTCGCCGCGGCGACCGCAGCCGAGATCGCGCGCGAGTTCCTCGGCAGCGCCTTCGCCGGCGGCCGGCACTCGCGACGCCTCGCCAAGATCGACCCGTCATGAAGTGCCCGACCTGCGGCGAGGCGGACACCCGGGTCATCGATTCGCGCGCCCTGCGGGACGGCTCGGAGATCCGGCGCAGGCGCCAGTGCGACGGCTGCAACGCGAGGTTCACGACGTACGAGCGCGCGGAGGGCACGTTCCCGCTGGTCGTGAAGAAGGATGGGCGCCGCGAGCCGTGGAGCCGCGAGAAGCTCCTGCACGGCCTCGCGAAGGCGTGCGAGAAGCGACCCGTGCCGATCGAGGTCATCGAGCGCGTCGTGGACGAGATCGGACGCGCCGTGACCGGGCTCGGGGAGGCCGAGATCCGGAGCGAGCGCATCGGCGAGGAGGTCATGCGCCGGCTCCGCAAGCTGGACGAGGTGGCGTACGTCCGCTTCGCGAGCGTCTACCGCTCCTTCAAGGACATCGACGAGTTCATGATCGAGCTCTCGACGCTCATGAAGAAGCGCGAGTCCGGAACGAAGGAGGGGGAGCCGTGAGCGGCCGCCTCTCGCCCCGCGATCTCGACCTGATGCGGCGCGCCCTCGAGCTCGCGCGGCGCTCTCGCCCGAGCCCCAACCCTCGGGTCGGCGCGGTCGTCGTGCACGGCGACGCGATCGTGGGCGAGGGCTTTCACGAGCGCCCCGGGCTGCCGCACGCAGAGGTGATGGCGCTGAACGCGGCGGGGGAGCTCGCCCGCGGCGCCGAGCTGTTCGTCACGCTCGAGCCGTGCTGCCACGAGGGGAGGACCGGTCCGTGCACCAACGTCGTGCACGCCGCCGGAATCCGGCGCGTGGTCGTCGGCATGATCGATCCGGACGAGAACGTTCGCGGGCGCGGAATCGCAGAGCTCGAGCGGCTCGGCCACGAGGTGATCGTCGGGGCGCTCGAGGCCGAGATCGGCCTCATGCTGGAGGGCTACGTGGTGCACCGCACGTGCGGACGACCGCTGGTCAGGCTCAAGGCCGCGGTGTCGCTCGACGGCGCGATGGCCACCCGCGGCGGCGACTCCCGCTGGATCTCGGGAGCGGAGTCCCGGCGCCGCGCCCACGAGCTGCGCGCCGACGCCGACGCCGTCGCCATCGGCGCGGGCACCGCGCTCGCCGACGATCCGCTGCTCACGGTCCGGGACGCCGACGGGCCGACGCCGTTGCGCATCGTGTTGGACTCCGCGCTGAGGCTCCCCGTCGCGAGCCGGCTCGTCGAGACCGCGACCCCCGCGAGCCCCGTGCTGCTCGTGCACACGACGCGCGGCGCGCCTCGAGCACTATCCTTCGAAGGGCGTCCGGGGCTCGAGACGCTCGAGTGCCGCGCCACCGCCGAAGGGCGCGTGGATCTCCATGCCCTGCTCGAGGCGCTCGCGAGGCACGGGATCCTCACGCTGCTCGTCGAAGGCGGCCCCGAGCTCTCGAGCTCGTTCGCGAAGGCCGGCCTCGCCGACAGGTTCTCGCTGTTCGTCGCGCCCAAGCTGATAGGTTCCGGGAGAAACTGGATTTCTCTCGCGGACGTCACGCGCGTCGACGACGCCGTCGCGGTCCGCATCGAGGCGGCGACGCGCCTCGGCGGAGATCTGCTCGTCGAGGGCTCGTTCGTCCGCGCAGGGCCTGCTGGGCGCTAGCCTTCCCGCGTCAGGTCGAGCTCCTCGGCGAACCCCCGAAGGTCGGCGCCCCGCTCGTCGTCGCCGAGGTGCAGCTTGCTCAGGCCCGACATCTCGAGCTGCCGGATGCGCTCGCGGGTCAGGTTCATGATCTCGCCGACCTCCTCGAGCGTCACGCCGCCGCGCTCCGCGACGTCGAGCGCGCACGTCTCCGTCATCTCCCAGACCTCGATGTCAGGGAAGTTCAGCTTGATCGAGCCCGTCTCGGGGTTCACGTCGAGGTACAGGTGGTACTTGCAGCTGACGAACGGGCACGGCCGCTCGCCGTTCTCGCAGTCCGCCCAGGTGAGGGGCCTGTCGTACTCGACCTCGGGATACAGGATCTGGCCGAGCCGGATCTGCTCCTTGGTCATCTTCTTGATAGGGATCGTCCGCGCCCGGACCGGGCGCTTCCGCCGTGTGCTCCGCCGCCTGCTCTCGTCGCCCTGATCGCCCTCGAGCTCCACTCCCAGCCGCTTCGCCTCTTCCATGGTCTCCTCCCGGTTTCTTGCCTCTTGTGACCCGCGACCCGCGCGCCGCCCGTCACACCGCGTCCCGCGCAAAGTGCGCATTCTCTCGAATCGACCTCGCCGCCGCCTCCAACAACGTCATCAGCTGCTCCGCAGATCGTTTCGCCTCTTCGATCTGCTTGCGCGTAGTCTTCGCCACGATGTCGCCACCCCGCTCGGCCGAGATGCTCTCCTCGAGCTTCCGGACGATGTCCTTGAGCAGCCTTCTGAGCTCCTCGAGCTCGCCCCCGACGAACGCGAACTCGTGCCGGATCTCCTCGATGGTGTAGTCGAGCGACATCATCCGCTTGATCTCGTTGATCTGCCGGAGCGTCCCGACCGGGTAGACGCCCTTCGACCCCTTGTGCTTGCCCTTGGTGCCGACGCGCGTGCTTCGCGGCAGGAGCCCGAGCTGCACGTACTTGCGGAACGTCGCCTCGGAGAAGCGGATCCCGCGCCGGCAGAAGACGTCCACGATCTCGCCGGAGCTGAGCCCCTCCGCGTGCTCGGCCTCGAGCGACTCGAGCTCCGCGGCGTCGAGCAGGGCGCGCGTTCCGGCGTGATTTTCTCGAATATCATCCATTCAATGGAATCCATTCTTTGTTTTATTTTCACTGTGTGATTTGGAATGTAATCTACTGAATAGAACTGTGTCAAGCGTCATTTTTCGAACCCCTCGCGGACGCTAAGATCCTCTTCACGCGAGGCTAATCCGCGAAGCCGCGGGGGGCGGCTGGGGAGAATCCCGGCGGCTCGAAAGGGGCTCCCCCGGTCCTAGGCCGTCAGAGGGGGCCCCTCATGGAAGGTGATCGAGGAAATGGATTGTCGCGGGAACGCCCGCGAGATCACTCACCGGAATCGATTCTGTCGAGAAGCTGTCGCGCGTAGGGTCGCCAGGCCTCGCCCTCGTGCGCCCACCGCCCCGTCTTGGGCGCCGAGAGCACCATCTTCAACTCCTTGCGCGCATCGGCGGGCTCGCCCGCTTCGATGAGCACCTCGCCGCGGATCAGGTGGTTCATCGGGTAGTCCACCGTGGCGACCGCCCTGTCCGCGTACTCGATCGCCTTGTCGAGGTCGCCGATGCTGGTCGGCCACGGCGGCGCGTGCATGTACAGCATGGCGAGCAGCCGGTACGGCCCCCCGGACTCGAACACGGGATCCAACGACGCCGCCTTGAGGCCGAGATCCTCGACGTTCTTGGCGAGCTGCATCGCGCTGAACCCGATCCCGGAGTGCTGCGCGCGCCTCCCCTTGAGCACGGCGAGGTAGTAGTACCCCTCGACGCGGTCCGGGAGCTCATCGATGACCCGCTCCGCCGCCTTCTCGCCGCGGGCGATCCAGATCAGCTTGTCCGCCGTCCCCTTCTCCCGCTCCGCCGCGAAGAAGCACACCTGGGCGAGGCGCCAACGGAGCTCCCGCGGATCGACGACGGTCTTCCGAGTCTTCGCGAGCTCGATCGCCCTGTCCAGCGCGTCGGCGGCCGTCGTGAGCTCGGAGAGCGCCGAGTCCTGGAACGACTTGGCCTCCGCAAGCGCGACCAGCACTTCGATGTCGTTGGGCAGGGTGTCGGCCTTCTTCTTTCCCGGGCTGACGGCGGGAAGCGTGGGGCCGCACGCCGCGAGGAGGAATGCGGACGCGAGCAGGACGACGACGCTCTTCTTGGTTCGAGCCCCACGAGGCATGGTGTGGGCCTCCGTCTGGGGCACGCTCAGTGGACGCCGACTTCGCGGATGCGCGCTGCTTTCCCGCGCAGGCCACGGAGGTAGAACAGCCGGGCCTGACGCACGCGGCCGTGCGCCTTGACCTCGACCTTCTCGATGCGCGGAGAGTGGTTGGGGAAGACGCGCTCCACGCCGACGCCGTAGGACACCTTGCGGACCGTGAATGTCCCCCGGAGGCCGCCGTTGTGCCGCGCGATGACGATCCCCTCGAAGACCTGCACGCGCTCCTTCTCACCCTCGCGGATCTTGTAGTGGACGCGAACGGTATCGCCCGACTTGAAGTCCGGCAGGACGTTCACGCGCAGCTGCTCCTGCTCGATCTCGTATAGCTTCAGAACCGTGCCGCTCATGGCAGTAACCTCTTTCCCGGAACCGTATCTCCCCGCTGTCTCCGGGGTGGAGGCATTATGCGTATTCTCCCCTCCTTGTCAACAACTCTGTCCGCCGCCGCGGCGCATCCGGGCTTGTCTTCGCGGCGAACTGCGCGTACCTTTCCGCCTTGCTTTCGGGGCGTGGCGCAGCCTGGTAGCGCACGAGTTTTGGGTACTCGGAGTCGGAGGTTCGAATCCTCTCGCCCCGACGGGAGATGCGCCCGTAGCTCAGTCGGATAGAGCAACGGCCTTCTAAGCCGTGGGTCGCCCGTTCGAGTCGGGCCGGGCGCGCAGGAAAAGTTGATCCCGCCTTGGCCGAGCATCTCGCGCGCCTGTTGTGCAGGGCGCGTCGCATTCAGGTGGGCTGTTTCCTCGACCATCGCTATTCCCCTCTGCGCAGCTCGACACAGAACCGTGTGTCAGCTTGTACCACATCGAAAACACAACGAAAACGCCAAAGCATCGGGTCCAAACCCGGTTCACGGGTCGGGCGGGAAGGTGAGCTAAAAAGGTCGGCTGCCGTCATCAGGGCTTCACATCGGGCGCGGCACGCTCGCGGTCGATCCGATGCGGCAGGATCTGCATCACGATGTAGGCGGCAGGGATGGCCACGCAAAGCAGGAAGCCAACGGTTGCGCTCAGCCACGAAGCGGCCGCGGCGAACGCGAAGAGGATGGGGTAGAATAGCAGGCGTATCGAGACCGCCTTGCGCACGTTCTCGGGAAAGCTGACCACCGTCAGCCGCCCGCCGTGGGTTGCGTAGCGCCAGTTCCAGAGCAGCGCCATCCCGGCCGCCGCCATGTTCCCCGCGTAGACCACCACACCGACGTGGTACCTGTAGAACTCGCTGAACAGCGCGGTCGAGGCGGGGACGAGCGAGATGAGGAGCATGAAGAGGACATTGATCCAGACATGGCGCCTATCGGTCCGCGCGAAGAAGCTGAACTCGAAGTGGTGGGCGAACCAGAACGACGCGAGCAGAGCGAAGCTCACCACGTAGCTGACCAGCTCCGGCCACATCGATAGGAGCCTCTCCGTCAGCTTGTCCGCGCTGCTGATCTCGGCGATCTTCGGCACCCCGATCTCCAGGACCAGCAGGGTCATCACGATCGCGAAGATCCCATCGCACAGCGCCTCGAGACGGGCCTTGCTCAGCCCCGGGACCCCCGTCGCGCTCATCGTCGGCCTTCCAGCGCCGGAGGGTTCTCCTCGTCGACGTAGCCCTGATTCAGCTCGACGATGTTGCCGTCCGGGTCGGCCAGCCAGCACACCCGCATGCCCTTGACGAACGCGCCCATGTCGAGCGGCCCGAGGGTCAATCGCGCCTCGGCGCCCATCCGCGCGAGCTGCGCGTCGAGATCCGGCACCGAGAAGCACAGGTGACGGAGGCACGGCCACGACGGACCGGCTTCCTTCGGCGGCGGGCATGGCGCCTCTTCGGTCGCCTTGAACAGCTCGAGGTAGATCTCGCCGCTCCTGATCATCACCACCTGCCCGGGCCCTGGCGCGTACACGCGCGTCCTCTGGAATCCGAAGTGCTTCGAATAGTAGCGCTCGGTGGCGATCGGGTCCTTGCACATCACGCCGACGTGGGAGAACGACACTGCCGGAACGGCGGCACCCGTACTATTCTGGCTCATGGCTCGGCTCCTGCCCCGCTACCAGGTGCGGTGGTAAAGGAAGAGGCTCATCAGATCCAGCATCTCGGGCACGCGGTACCCTGGATACCGTTCGACGAGCTCCCGCCGGAGCGATTGCTCCCCCGCCCCGGCTTCGAAGCGCCCCTTCGCGAACTCGATGTATTCCAAGAGCTCCCCGAGGATCCCCGTGGAGGTCGGCTCGCCGTGACCGGCGAGCAGCAGATCGTAGTCCTCGGCCTGCGCCTCGCGCAGCGCCCGCATCCAGCCGTCGAACAGGTACTGCCCGGCCGCGTTCTTGTCGCCGACCACCGGAAACACGCGGTTGTAGACCAGGTCCTGGGCGACGAGCGTTCGTTGCTCGGGCAGCTCGAACAACGCCATCAGCGGCGCCTCGGTATCGACCAGTCGACGGCATCGCAGGGTCACGCCGTCCAGATCCGCGTCCCCCTCGGCCAGATCTCCTATCGGCAGCACGAGGCGGCGAGCGATCCTGTCGCCGAGGGTCTTCCGTTTGAGATCGAGCAGGTACTCGCCGATCCGGGCCAGCTCGTCCGCCGTCTCGGGGAGAGCCGACAGGTGGAGGCCAAAGAAGGCCTCGAGCCCCATCCAGTGGTCGGGATGCGTGTGCGTGACGACGACGCGATCAATCGGCTTCCCGAGCGCATCGGCGTACTCCCGCACTTCGCGCGCGTACGGAACGAGGAGCTGCGCGTCGACGACGACGAGGCGGCGGGCGGTCTCGATGATGTGGGAGCAGACCATCTCTCCGTCCACGGGGGAGATGTACGTGTGGGTCGTGCACGGACCCCTGCGTTTGACGACGATGGTCCCGTTCATCGACGTCGCTCCGTCACTTCGCCAACGCGTTCACGAGGGCGGCGCCGAAGGCGATCGAGGACTCCACCGAGAGCCCCGTGACGAAGGGGTGGTCCACCGCGGTGCACGGCTTCTCCCGGTTGGCCGTGGCGTCGGAGATCACCCTCCCCTTCGGGCCCACGGCGTCCTCGACCATCCGCTGCAGCGGGAACATGAAGCCCGTCGTCGTGATGTCTGTTCCCGGGTTGTCCGCGGTCGCACCGTAGAGCGGGTAGTTCATGTCGAAGGTGAAGTCCCACTCGTGCGGATGTGCGACGACGGTGCGTTCATAGATGACGCTCTTGCTGTCACGATCAGGGTCCCGCGTGAAGGCGAGCGCGCCGACGCCGTAGCACAGGGCGCCCACCAGCTTGCCCGCCTTGACCGCGTCGAGGACGAGGGCGTGGACGTTCGCGTTGCCGACGAGATCCAGCGACGCTCCCGGGCCGCCGACGATCACCACCGCGTCGTAGTCGCTCATCTTCGCGTCCGCGAGCTTGATAGGCGAGGCCCACTCGGGACCGTCGAGCAGCTGCTTCGTCCGCTGCACGACCTCGGGCGTGTTGACCTTCGCGTTCTGCATCGGATCGACGAATTCGGGATCCATGCTGACCACGATCGGCAGGGGCTTCTTCCCCAGACGCGTCGCCAGCGTCGGAAGGTGACCCGCCTTGCGCAGCGCATCCCACGGCGCCTGCAGCTCCTCAGCCCAAATCCCGTAGTTCGACGCCAGGACCAGCACTCTTTTACCTGCCATGTGAAGAAGCCTCCTCGTTGCGGACCGTCACCCCGAGCACGTTCACTCTCCCAGAATCGGCTTGAACGGACGCGAGTCGTGGTAGTTGCGGAAGTAGGAGATCTTGCCGTTCTTGATCTCGTAGTAGTTCACCCCGTCCGCCTCGATCGGCTCGCCTTTCGGCCCGACCGTCGAGATGTGCCAGACGACCGCCGCCGTGTCGCCGTCGATGAAGAACCTGCGCGGGCGGTTCTCGAAGGTCTTCGAAGTCCGCAGCCCCTCGATCGACGCGGACAGCGCCTTGATCCCTTCGAGATGCCCGCCGAGCTGCTCGTCCATGACGATGTCGTCGGCGAACAACGCCAGCCAGTCATCCCACCGCCCGCTGTTGACGCACTCGAAGTACTCCGCGACCACTTCTCTCGTTCCCATGCGATACCTCCTCGCGAGCCCTGCTCCCTTCGGCGATCCGCTAGCCCTTCATCCTGTCGAACGCGCCGACGATGTACTCGGAGATGACGGCCTTCTCGGATTGGGGATCGCGGATCACCTCCCAGCGCTGGTGCACGTTGGAGCCGGTCCATTCGCTGTAGGGGGCCGGCGGGGTCCACGTCTTGGCCTGCCAGTTCACCACGAGATTCACCTCGGCCTTGTCGCCCGCCAGCCGCACGTCGAGGAACAGCACGTCGTGCACCTGATCGAAGAAGAGGTTCGTGACCTTGTGGAGCCAGACGCGGAACTCCGCTTGGCTGCGCAGCGAGTCGCCCGGAAACTCCATGTGCAGCGACGCGGCCGACAGCATCGCCTCGAGCTCTTCCGCCGGCGCCTTGTCGGTCAGCTTCTTGAACCACGCGTAGACGAGCTCCTTCACCTCCCAGGCCGTCAACGTTTCCGCCATGATCTCCTCCGTGTATTCGTTCCGAACCGCGAAAACTCTCCGACTCGCCGCCGGCTGCTACGCCATGCCGTACTTCCTCCAATAACACTCGATCACGTGCGGAAGGTCGTATGTCAGCAGAAAGATCGCCGCATCTCCCGGCATGTGCTTCTGCATCGCCGCAATCACCGACGCCTGATCCGCCTCGCTCGGCAGCCTGTCCTTTTCCGGGATCGCGCGGATCGCGTCCAAGAACGCCTGGTTGTAGCCGCGCTGCCAGCGGAGCTGCTCCATTCCTCCCGGCTCGCCGTGGCCGTAGTAGAGAAAGACATCGGCGGGAAGCGTCGTTTCCAGCCGATCGAGGAGCTTCATCCACTCTCGGAGGTGGCCGTCTCGGAAGAAGCTGTGGCAGTCCTTTGCGACGAGGTCGCCGATGAACGCGTGCGTCCCGCTGGCGCCCCGCACCACCCACATCCCGTCGGCGTCCGACTCGCCTGGACCGAGGTCCGAGAAGGCGAACGCGGTGCCGTCGATGGTGAGGGTCGTGCCGCCCTTCACGATCATGTTCGGGAAGACACGCGGCTCCGCAAAGTCGTCTCCGTGGTAGCTCTTGCCCAGCGCACCTTTCTCGGCGTCCTCCTTGCGGGAGAAGTCGAGACAGCCCTGCGAGGCGTACCGCGGTACGTCCTCGAACACCTTGAGGCCGGAGAAGTGATCCGGATGCCCGTGCGTCATGAGCACCGCCCGGATCGGCTTGCCGACCTCCTCGGCGATCGCCACGAGCTGCCGCGCGCTCGACAGCGCGATCGTGGCGTCGATCACGACGGAGGCGTGCTCGAGCTCCACCAGGAAGGCGTTGACGTGGTTGGGGAGCGCCGGGAACTTGCCGGCGACGCGATGGACGACGGGGAACGCTGGCATCACCCTCTCCTCTCCTCCCATCGACGGCGCGGGGACTTCACTGGCCGCACCGGCACTCGGTCACCTCGCCGGGAACATGCTTCGAAACGATGAGGTCGATCAGGAACGGACCGGGCGTCGACAGCATGCGCTCGAGCGCGGGCCGGATTCGTTCCGGCCGGTCGATCTTCTCGCCCGGCACTCCCATGGACGCCGCGAGCGATACGAAATCGATGACGGGGTTCGCCAGCTCGAACGGCTCCGGGAACACGTGCGCGCCGATGCCCTGTTCCTTCCAGTACTGCTGGATGTTGAGCTTGAGCAGCTTGTACCCCTGGTTGTTGCAGACCACGAACTTCGCGCCGATGCCGTGGCGCGCGGCGGTCCACAGCGCCTGGATCGTGTACATGGAGCCGCCGTCGCCGGAGAAACCCACGACGGTGCGGTCCGGCTTCGCGACCTTCACGCCGAGAGCGCCCGGAAAACCCACACCCAGCGAGCCGCCTCGTGTCTGGAAGAAACTGCCTGCGGCGCGGGGCGGGAGGTAGCGCGTCAGCTCTGGAGATGAGGTCAGGGCCTCGTCGAAGAGGACGGCGTCCGACGGGAGAAGCTCGGCGAGCTCTCCCATGAATCGCGCGGCACTGACCGGTATCGACTCCCATTGAGAACGATCGGCGAGCTTCTGCGCCGCCACGCGTTCCGCTTTCTGCCTGCTGATGCTCTCGGCTCGGATCGCCGCGGCCGAGCGCCGGGCGTCGTCCATCACGGTCGGCAGCACGGCGGCCAGGCGGGCGAGGGAGAGCTTCGGATCGGCGACCGCGGCGAGTGTGACGCGGTGGTTGCGCGCGATCGCCGACGAATCGAGATCGACATGAACGACCTTCGCGCCCGGGGCGTAGATGTCCTCGAGCCGCGGATAGACCTCGGGAACCATGTACGTGCCCACGACGAGGTTGACGTCCCCCTTCGAGGTGATCGGGTGGCTGGCGAAGCCGAACATGTGGCCGGTCTGTCCCTGGTAGAGCGGGTGGTCGTACGCGACGTTCAGCTCGCCCGAGTCGACGCCCCAGATCTCGGCGCCGAGCAGCTCCGCGACGCGCTCGGTCTCCGCCTGCGCGCCCGAATACGCGACTCCGTCGCCGACGAACATCATCGGCTTCCGGGCACCCGCGAGCATCTCGGCCGCCTCGCGCAGGAACGCGTCGTCGGGAGCGACACGCGCGGGGGTCGTGAACGACGGCTCCACCGTTTCGCGGCATTCCTGGTCGAGAACGTCGGCCGGCAGGCACAGGTACACGGGCCCCATCGGGGGCGTCACGGCGATCTTGACGGCTCGGCGGACCATGCGCAGCAGCGACGATGGGTCGGTGACCATCGCCGCCCACTTCGTCACCGGCTCCGCCATCGCAACCAGATCGCCGTACATCTGCGCCTGCATAGGCAGGTACCGCAGACCCGCGTCGCCGCCGATCACGACGAGCGGTGCGTGCCCGCGCATGGCTTGGTACATGGCACCGATCGCGTTGCCGAGCCCCGGCGTGCTGTGGATCTGCACGAGGGTCGGCCGGTGCGTGGCGCGCGCGTACCCGTCGCCCATCATGACCGCGACGCTCTCTTGAAGTGACAAGATGTAGTGCATGTCGGGGAAGTCGTGCAGCACGTCCAGGAACCCCTGCTCGACGGTGCCGGGGTTGCCGAACATGCACGTCATCCCGTCGGCGAGCAGCTGTTCGACCAGGGCGCGACGGCCGTGCCTACCATCCATACCGCTTCAGCCCCTTGTCCAGCACGCCCACGAACACGTCGCCGAACTCGTGAGAGCACTGCAGCGACCGGGCCGTGATGAAGGGATAGTCCACGATGACCGACGTTTCCTTGCCGAAGTTGCCGTGGAACTGCCCGTCAGGGGCGACCGCGTCCGAGAGGACGTGCTCGAGCACGTACGGCGGCGGTCCCATGTTGAAGTCGGTGCCCAGGAAGCCGGTCCCGTCGTGGTAGTCGTACTCGACGCAATGGCCCGTGACGTGCTTGCCGCGGATGATGCTCCGGCGCTCGTTGAAGTCGCGCGCGAACGCCAGGACCGCGACGCCGTAGCAGATGCCGGCGATGGGCTTGCCCGCGCGGTGGAAGCCGAGCACGAGCTCATGCACCCGCTGGTTGTTGACCATGTCGACGATGGGTCCGCTGCCACCCACGAGCAGGAGCGCCTCGTACTCGGCCGTCAGCGCGCCGACTCCCTCCTTGACCTGGGCGTAGTACTTCTCCAACTCTCGGAGGAAATCCGGGCGGCTGTGGTACGGCCGCTCCGGGATGATCGCAGAGAGGTTCTTCGTCGTCGCGAGCCGGTTGGTCGCCTCGAAGCGCTTCACCAACTCCGCATCGTTCGCCGTGGTCACGCACACGCCCAGCGGCGGGTCCACGTACCCGGTGTCGTAGCTCGGCGGGAGCGCCTCGGCCTTCTTGCCGTTCGGTGTGACGAACTCCACCTTGTGGCCGGCCGCCTCGAGCTTTGTCAGCGGCCCCACGAGCTCGATGCCCCAGTACCCGTGCTCCGACAGCATCGCGAGAACTTTTCCAGCCATCGTCTTCTCCTCTTCGTCGCTAGAGCGTCGCCCCATCCGCGCCGTGGAGCATAACATTCTCATTTTGGCATGGCGAGTCGTAGAAGAGTCGTAGAAGAGGGCGCGGCGAGGCAGGCTGTCGCTGAACGCGGCTTGACTCTCGGTCAGGCCTGGATAGACTCGTCGAGCCTCTGGCTTCCCTGAAGCTCCGACGCGGGGCGCGCGAACAAGGAGCGAGATGTCTTCGAAGAAAATCGGGGTCTTGATCGAGAGCGATTTCTACGAAAACGAGATCTTCTACTACCAGCATCGGTTTCAGGAGGACGAGGTCGAGCTGCACTTCCTCTCCCGCCTGTGGGGCCAGGGCTCGTTGACGTTCAAGGGGCACGAACTCCAGGCGCCGCTCACGTGTACCGAGAGCTTCGAGGGCCTGTCGGACGAGTCGTTGCGCAGCTTCGCGGCGATCATCGTCCCGTCCGGCATGGTCGCGGATCGGTTGCGCTACACCGAGGATCCGGCGAAGGTGCCGCCGGCAACGGAGCTCCTCTCGCGCGCGTTCCGGGAGGACGGGATCATCAAGGGCATCATCTGCCACGGCCTGTGGCTCTGTGCTCCTTTGCCCGAGATGATCCGGGGGCGCAGGCTCACGTGCCACAACAACCTCATCGGAGATGCGCGGGCCTATGGGGCGCAATACGTGGATCAGGATCTCGTGACGGACGGAACGCTCGTGACGGCGCGCACCGGTGCTCACTGCCACCTGCTCGCCAAGACGATCCTTCAGCGGATCGCCGGCCGAGGAGAACGGACATGAACGAAATCGCCTTCCCCATTTCCGACACCGTCGCGGGTTACGTCGAGAGCTTCGACAAGGCGGCCGACGCGTTCGTGCTCAAGACCCCCGGCGGCCGGAAGGTCGGCGTGCGCTTCGTGAAGGGCACGTACGCCTGGATCGCGAACAACCTGGACGAGCCGCGCCAGTGGTGCGGCGAACAGATGCGGGAGATGATCGCCGCAGGAAGGTTCGTGTTCGTCTACGGCACCTACTACCCGGAGGGCGGCGGGTTCACTTACGAGGCGCAGTATCTGATCTTCCTCGGGGGGAAGCTCGGCGAGTTCCACTTCGAGAAGCAGGACTGGTGGGTCAAGCAGATCAGCTCGCTCGGCGACTTCTACCTCAAGGCCCAGTTCCCGACGGGCGAGGTGAACTACGAAGACTACCGCACGACGATCACGCTCAACGGCGAGAAGGCGAAGGACAACTACCGGCAGGAGACGGACACGATCTCGCGGCTGGTGTACGGGTTCGCCACGGCCTACATGATGACCGGCGACGATCGGTTCCTCGAGGGCGCCGAGCGCGGCACGGAGTACCTGCGCGACCATATGCGCTTCCTCGATCCGGACGAGAACATCGTCTACTGGTACCATGGGATCGACATTCATGGTCGGCAGGAGACCAAGATCTTCGCCTCGGAGTTCGGCGACGACTTCGACGCCATCCCGGCCTACGAGCAGATCTACGCGCTGGCCGGTCCGATCCAGACCTATCGCGTGACCGGCGACCCGCGCATCCTGCGCGACGCGGAGATGACCGTCGACCTGTTCGATCGGTTCTTCCTCGATAAGGACAAGGGCGGATACTTCTCGCACCTCGATCCTATCATGCTCGATCCGCGCAGCAGCGCGCTGGGCCCGAACAAGGGCAAGAAGAACTGGAACTCCGTCGGCGATCACGCCCCGGCCTACCTGATCAACCTCTACCTGGCGACGGGCGAAGAGCGCTACGCGAAGATGCTGGAGTTCACCTTCGACACGATTGCCGCGCACTTCCAGGACTACGAGCACAGCCCGTTCGTGCAGGAGAAGTTCTTCGAGGACTGGTCGCACGACAACTCGCACATGTGGCAGCAGACGCGGGGCGTGATCGGGCACAACCTGAAGATCGCGTGGAACCTGCTGCGCATGTACGGCCTCAAGCCGAAGCGCGAGTACGAGGCGTTCGCGCGCAAGATCGCCGAGGTCATGCCTGCCGCGGGTGGTGACCGTCAGCGCTGCGGCTGGTACGACGTCATGGAGCGCAATCGCCGCGAGGGCGAGGAGTGGCACCGCTTCGCGTTCCACGATCGCAAGGCGTGGTGGCAGCAGGAGCAGGGCATCCTGGCCTTCCTGATCCTCCACGGGATCCTGCGCGATCCGGAGTACCTGACGCTGGCCCGCGAGTCGTCGGCCTTCTACAACGCGTTCTTCCTCGATCACGACGACGGCGCCGTGTTCTTCAACGTGCTGGCCAGCGGCATCCCCTACCTCATGGGGAACGAACGCTTCAAGGGCAGCCACTCGATGAGCGGCTACCACTCGTTCGAGCTGTCCTATCTGGCCCAGGTCTACACGAACCTGCTCATCACGAAGCAACCGCTCGAG
Source organism: Pseudomonadota bacterium (assembly GCA_023229365.1). NCBI lineage: Bacteria > Pseudomonadati > Pseudomonadota > Pseudomonadota bacterium. Next base: position 61,436 of record JALNZK010000020.1, read on the forward strand.
CTGTACTTCAAGCCGCTGCCTGGCGGGTTCAAGGACCGGGTCCTGCGGGTCTCCCCCGACATCCTACCGCCCGGCACGGTGCGCATCGAGCAGGCCTGGATCGACGACGCGCCGACGACCGACTTCGACGCTGAGAAGCTCACGCTCCTTTTGCCCGAAACACAGGAGCGCGTGCGGGTGAAGGTCCGCATCGCGCCGACCGGGATCCGGCCATGAACATCCTGGCGCGGACAGAGGGACGGGTCGTCGTGCTGGAGATCGAGGGAGACGTCGACGGCAAGACGGCGCCGGTGTTCCGGGAGCAGGTCCTCGCGCGGATCGAGCCCGAGGGTCTCGTGCTCCTCGATCTGAACCGAGTCGACTTCATGTCCAGCGCCGGGCTCCGCGTGCTGCTGCTGACCTACCGCGAAGTGGGGTCCAAGAAGGCCCGCGTGGTGCTCGTCGGTCTGAACGACGGCGTCCGGACGAGCATGAGCGCGACCGGCTTTCTGAAGTTCTTCACGGTGCGCGACTCGCTCGCCGAAGGGCTGTCCGCCCTGGAGTAGCCGATGGAACGGATCGACTCGCACGCCACGCACGTCCACGCGGGCTACCGCATCCGCGCCGGCCAGCCCTACCCCTTCGGCGCGACGCTGGCCCCCGGCGGGATCAACTTCTCGGTGTTCTCGCGCCACGCGAGCTACTGCGTGCTCGTGCTGTACGAGCGGGGCGACCGGAAGCCGCTGGTGGAGATCCCGTTCCGCGGCCTGTTCCAGCGGATCGAGGGTGGCGAGCCCGTCTGGGGCGAGTTCCGGATCGGCAACGTGTTCACGATGACCGTCCTCGGCCTCGACCCGGAGCGGATCGAGTACGGCTTCCGGATGGACGGACCCTACCCGAAGGTCGAGCGGGGGCAGCCCGGGCACCACCGTTTCGATCCCGGCATCGTGCTGCTCGACCCCTACGCCCGCGCCATCGGCGGGCGCGACGTATGGGGCGCCACGCCCGACCGGGGCTTCCCCTACCCTCACCGATCGCGGGTCGTGGCCGACGACTTCGACTGGGAGGGGGATCGGCCGCTGGAGATCCCGCTCGAGGATCTGGTGATCTACGAGATGCACGTCCGGGGCTTCACGCGCCACCCCTCGTCGGGCGTCGCCCAGGCGCAGGCCGGCACCTTTTCGGCGATGCGCGAGAAGCTGCCGTACCTCCAGTCGCTGGGGATCAACTGCGTCGAGCTGATGCCGATCTTCGAGTTCGACGAGCTCGAGAACGGTCGCTGGGACGCGG
>JALNZK010000021.1 GCA_023229365.1 Pseudomonadota bacterium
CATCGGCCCCGTCGCTTCCGATGCCGATGTTCGTGTCACTCGACACACTGGCTGACCTTCTGGATCTCAACAGAAAAACCGTCTACACCGCCGCGCGTCGAGGGATGATTCCCGGTGTTCGGCGCATCGGCCGTGCCTTTCGCGCGCATGTCCCAACAGTGATAGAGTGGTTCTCGGCTGGCCCGCGTACTGACCGCAAGAGGGGGAACCCATGACGGTCAGACACAAGCGGCGCCGCGACCCGAAGACGGGCGAGGCACAGGAAAGACTGAGGATCGAGATTCGTTTCAGACATCCCAACGGCCGTTACCAGCGCATACGACTATGGGCGCAAGGCTCGACCCGGCGAGAGGCCGAGGACGAGGAGCGCAAGGTCATCAAGTCGCTCGAAGACGGCACGTTCAGGAAGGAAGAGGAGGTGAAAGAGGAAGAGCAGAAGAAGATGCCGACAGTAGCGGAGTTCGCGCAGACGTTCATCGAAAAGTACGCCGTAGGGCTCAACAAGCCGTCCGAGGTCGGGACGAAGAGATCGATTGTCCGTTGCTACATCGATCCGTTCATGGGAGACAGGCGCCTTGACGAGATCGGCACTGTAGACATCGATGCCTTCCGCGTCTCTCTCATCGAAGATTGTGGGTTGTCGCCGAAGACGACGCGAAACGCTCTTGCGGTCGTGTCCAAGATGTTCCGTTATGCCGTCGAGATCGGCGCCGTCGAGAGAACGCCGACGGTCCGTTTCCCCAAGTGTCCGGAGCCGCCGTTCGACTACTTCCAGTTCGATGAAGCGGAGCAACTCCTCGGCACGGCGCGAGAGAAATCGTCTTTGTGGTACGGGCCCATCTTCGTCGCCATGAAGACCGGGTTGCGGCGCGGCGAGCTATTCGAACTGAGGTGGCGGGATGTTCAGCTCGCCGGAAATCAGCCGCACTTCAGGATCTCGCGGGCCGTCTCACGCGGCATCGTCGGCACGCCGAAAAACGGAAAGAGCAGGATCGTGTATCTGACGCCCGCGACCGTCGAGTTCCTCGAGGAGCACCGACGCGCGAAGAAGAAGAACTCCAACGCGGAGACTTCGACCCTTGCCGTTCGCCGAGAATTCGGATCACAGCTCGTCTTCGCCTGTGAAGATGGGTCGGCCATCTCGTCGAACAGCTCGGATTGGGCGATTCGGCACGCCTGCGAGCTTGCGAATCTGCACGAGGTCGGGTGGCACGTCCTGCGGCACACCTGCGCGAGCCACATGGCGATGAGGGGGATACCGCTCATCGCGATCAAGGAACAGCTCGGCCACTCGACGATTCAGCAGACCATGCGATACGCGCACCTCGCGCCCGGCTCGGTGAGCGAATCCGTTTCGATGCTCGATGGTGACGACGTGAAAAAAACGGGCACTAAGTGGGCACGAGAGGAAGCGATTGCAAAATGAAGTCCGGGCAAAAAGAGGGGAAACGTCGCGGGATGACTTCGGAATTTTCCGAAAAAACTACTGTGACCCCGACGGGACTCGAACCCGTGCCGCCGGCGTGAAAGGCCGGTGTCCTAACCACTAGACGACGGGGCCTTGCGATAGGCGCGCGGGCCGTGATGCGGCTCGAAGCTCCAGTCGCGTTCGTGAGCCGTGAAGGGTTCGAACCTTCGACCTACGGATTAAAAGTCCGTTGCTCTACCAACTGAGCTAACGGCCCGGCTTCTCGATTTTCAATCGTCGCGCGCGTCCTCGGCGCGACGTGCGAGGCGCCAGCTTGTACCAAGCAATCCTCTCGTTATCAAGGCCGAAAGCTCCCCCGTCTCGCCGGTTGACCGCGCGCCCGACAACGGCGATATCTGTTCGGCCCGAAGGCACGAGGAGCAGATGGACAGGTTCTCCGCACACATCGATCGCAGCTGGGATCTGATCTCCCGGGGCGAGAACACCCCGGCGCTCCTGGCCGCGCGCAAGGCGCTCGAGCTCGATCGCAAGAACCCGGAGGTGCACAACCTCATCGGCTACATCCACGCGCTCGACGGCGAGTTCGACGAGGCGCTGGAGAGCTACAGGCGCGCGATCGACCTCGACGAGTGGTACCTCGATCCGATCCTGAACGCGGCCGAGCTGCTCGCGCACCCAGACGCGGATCCGGAGGAGGCGATCCGCCTCTGCCGCCGCGCGTCCGAGATGGAGCTCTCGAGCGACGAGCAGGCGGACGCCGCGCTCATCGAGATCGAGGCCCTGTTCAACTCGGGGCGCGACGCCGAGGTGCGCGAGAGGCTCGACGCGATCGCCGACGTCGACGCGCTCCCGCCGGCCTACCTCGCGGCGATCGGCCGCGCGTACTACGACGTCGGCGACCTCGAGCGGGCGCGCGGAAACGCCGAGGCCGCGCTCGGCGTCGACGGGGAGCTCGTCGACGCGTGGTACTGCGTGGGGCTCGTCGCGCGGGAGGAGGGGCGCCGCGTCGACGCGGTTTGCGCGTTCCTGAGGGTGCGCGCGCTGGATCTCGAGCTGCCGCGCCTGCCGTGGGGCGCGTCGTGCCCGGAGGAGACCGCCGCGGCCGTCGCGGAGGCGATCGCGGGGCTCCCGGAGGAGCAGCGGCGGCTCGTCGAGGGTGTCGAGGTCCGTGTCGCGCCCTACCCGGACGAGGCGCAGATCCGGGGCGAGGTCGATCCGCGGCAGATCGTCCTGGCGGAGGGCGTCGACGCGACGCGCAGATCGTACGAGCGCCTCTGGGTGTTCTCCTTGAACCTGGAGCGCACGGCGGAGCCGACCGGGATGCGGGAGGAGCTCAGGCGCGCGATCGCCTACGAGATCGGCGAGCCGTGCAGGGAACCGTGACGACCCCGTTTGACGGCCTCATGGCGCGCCGGTATGATCCTCCCCTCCACGGGTGATAGGCGATGGAGGAGGAAGACCATGGGCGCAAACCGCCTCTTCTGGCCGCAGCAGACCATGGACGAGTGGATCGTCGAGGAGAAGGTCGTCATCGACGGCGACGTGCTCCTCATCCGCGAGGCGAAGCGGCGCTACGACATCAGCCAGGCGGTGTACTTCGAGGCGGACGTCGGGGACGGCTCGGATCCGCACAAGCTCGTGGGACGCGTCAAGGAGAAGGCCGCGCTCGAGAAGCTCGGCGCCGAGCACTACATGGACTCGGTGCTGATAGGCGACTCCGCGTACAAGGTGACGCCCGGCTTCACCGGACAGCCGATCATCGAGGTGTCGTCCGCCGCACGCGGCGCGGACATCTCGGGTGCGGTGATGACGCGGGCCGGTGGGGCGTCCTCCGGCGAGAACGACGACCGGGAGCTGCTCGCTCGCTTCCTGCTCGACAACCTGTGACAGAGGAGAGCGCACGCAGCCGAGGGAAGCCGGCGGTGCGCGAGGGGAGACGATGAAAGACCGACTGTTGGGCCGCGTCATCGCCGACCGCTATCGCCTGGAGACGCGCCTCGGGGTTGGCGGCATGGGCGCGGTCTACCGCGCGCGGCACCTGCTCATCGATCGCGTCGTGGCGATCAAGATCCTGCAGCCGGAGCGCCGCGGCGAGGAGCACTTCCGCGCGTGGTTCCTCCGCGAGGCGCGGGCGGTGAACCGGATCAACCACGCCAACATCGTCGACATCAACGACTTCGGGGAGACCGAGGACGGCCTCGCCTACCTCGTCATGGAGCTGCTGGTCGGGGAGGGCCTCTCGGTGCACATCGCCCGCGGCCCCATGGATCTCGGGGTGTCGCTCGACATCCTGGAGCAGGCGACCGCCGCGCTCGCCCGCGCGCACGACCTCGGCGTCGTGCACCGGGATCTCAAGCCGGACAACATCTACCTCATCAACAAGGAGGGCCGGAAGAACTTCGTGAAGGTCATCGACTTCGGCCTCGCGCGCCTCGCGCGGGACGGCCGGCTCGCGGCCAAGGGCGCCGTGTTCGGCACGCCGGAGTACATGTCTCCGGAGCAGGCGCGCGGCGAGGACGCGACGCCGAGCTCCGACCTGTACTCGATCGGCATCATCTTCTACGAGATGATGACCGGGCGCCTCCCCTTCATCGCCCGGGATCGCGACGGCTTCATCGAGAGCCACAAGCAGGTGAAGCCGCAGCCGCCCGAGACGTACAAGAAGGATATCGACGCGCGCGCGTCGCAGATCATCATGACCCTCATCGAGAAGGATCCGGCGAAGCGGTTCCGCGACGCCCACCACCTCCTCGAGGAGTTCAAGACGCTCCAGCGCCGGATGGGCCCGGTGGCGTCGCCGTGGGAGCTCGGACAGGGCGACCGCCGCCCGACCGGGGCGCACCCCGGCCTGACGATGCAGGGGCTGAACATCGTCGCGACGTGGGCGCTCAAGGCGACCGTTTTCGGCCGGATGGTCGCGACGGCGTATCCCACCGGCGGCCCGGAGAACGTGATGGAGGCGATCGAGAGCATCTGGCGCCTCGCCGCGGCGTCCACTCGGCTCGAGGGCGAGCTCGCCGCTGCGTCCACGCGGAACGAGGGGCTGCGCCGCCGCGGCCGGGAGTTCACGGGGCAGGTCGGCCGGCGGATCGAGGATCTCTCGCGCGAGGAGTCGCGCTTGAAGCGCGAGGTCGCGGCCGCGTCCGTGGACCTGAGCCGCCACAAGGAGGACTTCGAGCGCTCCAACCAGGATCTGCTCGAGGCGCGCAAGATCATCGCGTCGATCGACAAGGGGCGCGACGAGATGACGGAGCAGCTCCGGGGAGCGTACGAGCGGGCCGGCGCGGCCGCCGCGAGGAGGCAGGCGCGCGCGGAGGCGATCGCCAAGATCGAGACGAAGATGCGGAAGTGGCAGGAGGACATCGAGCGCATCGAGGTCCAGCTCGTCGAGTACCGCAAGCAGCTCGAGAACCAGTCGACGTCGATCGAGGACGACCTCGAGGCGGGGCGGCAGCGGCTCGCGGCGAAGATGCAGGAGCGCGACGCCTATGGCAAGTCGCTGGCCGACGCCGCGGCCCTCCTCACCGAGCACTTCCGGGACAGGCGGGAGTGCGCCGCGCTGTTCCAGGAGCTCGACGAGCTCGACAAGAGCAGCATCGTCGCCGAGCCACCGCCGGAAGGCCTGTCGTCGCCGGCTTCGTATCTGGAGAAGAACCCCGAGTAGGGGCTTCGGCGTCTCCGGCTAGAACTCGCCGCTGAGCACGAGCCCGAGGTGATCGTTCGTGGCCACCGGGACGAGCGTGACGTTGCCTTCGGACTCGGTGCCGAAGAACAGCTCCGGCTTGAAGAAGAACAGGGCGGCCATCGTGCCGCCGGCCACGAACAGGACCGAGCCGGCGATGCCGAGCCCGAGCCCGATCTTGGACTTGTCCTCGGCGTCGTTGCGCGTGATGACGAGCTCGTTGCAGTAGTAGTCCCAGTCCGCGTCGTTCGAGCTCGCGGAGGTGCCGTCCGGCTTCGTCGCGGTCTCGCAGTTCTCGACGCCCCAGGTCTGCCACTGCACGGTGCTCATCGTGTCTTCGTAGTTGTTCACCGTGGCCTTGTTCTTGCCGTAGACGCCCCAGCCGATGATGCCGGTGACGAGGCCGACGCCGGCGACGACCGACGACGCGATGAAGCCCGCGTTCGTGCGCGACGGCTTCTCCGTCTCGGAGACGAGCGAGACGTCGACGGCGCTCGCCATGCCGCCGTCCACGGTGACCGTCCCCGTGTAGGGGAGGTACCCCTCCGCGGTCACGACGACCCCGTGCTCGCCGGCCAACACCGTCTGTTCGAAGGGGGCCGCGCCCACGGCGGCGCCGTCGAGCTCGACCGTCGCCCCCTCGACGTTCGCTGCCACCTTGATCACGCCCTCTGCGGGCGGCGCCGGCTCCGCGGGCTCCGGCTTCGGGGAGGTCTTGGGCTCCGGTGCGGTGTCCATGTACGGCGCAGCGTCGTCTTCGACCAAGGACGGACCGGTCTTCGGCGTCGGCGCCGGCTCCGGCGCGGGCACGGGCGCGACGATCGCGGCGACAGTGTCGTCCTTGGGGTAGATCTTCATCGTCTTCTCTTTGCCCGCGTCGATGTTGAAATCCTGCTCGATTTCGTCCTCGCCGCGCACGACGATGATGTGGTGCGGCCCCGCCTTCAGGAGGATCTCGTCGTACGGCGGGCTCCGTACGACTCGCCGTCGATGCTCACCGTCGACTCCTTGGGCTTGACCAGGAGGTGCAGCACGCCGACCTTCTTCCGCTGATCCTCCAGGGACTGGCGTGCCGCCGCGCGCTGCTCGGCGTCGATGTCCTCGCCGCCGTCCTTGAGGAACCGCTCGTACGCCTTGATGGCGTTGACCGGATCGTTCAGCTTGGTGTGGCAGTTGCCGATGTGCCCGAGGACGGCCCAGTGCGGCGCGGCGTCGTACGCGGACTGGAAGTGCACGAGGGCCACCTTGTAGTCGTGGGCGTCCATGGCCGCGACACCCTTGTCGAACTCCTTCTTGGCCTTCGCCTTCTGGGCGTCCGCAGGCGATGCGATCAGCACCATCGCGGCGACAAGAGCAATCGTGGCGATCAGAATCCTTCTCATCGACTTCCTCCGCGTTGTCCGAACACCATTAACCGTACGGATTCGACGTGTCGAATCCCCCCTTCTTCTTCCCGGGCGTCTTCGGCTTCTCCGCCGGCTTCGTGGCCGGCTTCGTGGCCGGCTTCGCGGTCGGCTTCGCGGCCGGCTTCGCGGTCGGCTTCGCGGTCGGCTTCGCGGCCGGCTTCGGCTCGGCGACCTTCGAAGGCTCCGGCACGACCACCGGCTCCGGCGGCGGCGGGGTCTCGACCGCCGTTTCGCCGGACGGTGCCACGACCTCAATCAGCTGCAAATCGATCGTCTTCGTCGCGTCGAACTTGACGTCCTTCTCGAGCGACTCGTACCCGTCGGCCTTGGCCTTGACGGCGTGCGAGGCGTCACTGGGGGCGACGGTGATGATAGGTGGGTTGCCGGCCACGCGTTCGCCGTCGACGCTGACGACGGCGGATTCGGGAACCACCTTGATGGTGATCGTCACTTCTGCCGGCGGCAACGGTTCGGGCGGCGGCTTCATCTCCTCGGAACCGCTCGCGAGGAAGTACACGACGGCAGCGATGGCGACGAGGCACACGACGACGACGACCGCAATCACCTTCTTCTTGCCGCCCGCGCCCGCGACCTCGGGCATGTCCACGATGACCGACGGCTGCGCGAGCTCTTCGTCGCTGCCGGTCGGCGCGATGAGCACCGGGGCCTCGGGTGTCGGCGCGACAGGCGCTGCCGGCGCCGGCGCGGGCGTCGGCACCTTCGCAGGTTCCGGCGCGGGTCTCATCGCCGGCGCGGGTGCGGCGGGCTGAAGCGGCAGCGGCGCGCTGGCCGCCACCGGCGCGGCGGGCGCCTGGGCCGGCTTCGCGACGGCCGCCGGTTTCGGAGCCGCCGGAGGAGCCGCGGAAACGGCTGGCAGAGGAGCGGTCGCCGGGGCCTTTGCCGGGGCCGCGGCCGCCTTCGCCCCGCGCGAGAAATCGTCGATCGCGCCGATGAAGTCGGTCGCCGACTGGAACCTGCTCTCGGGCGCGGTCGCGATCGCCTTGTGCACGACGGTCACGAGCCTGGCGTCGATGTCCTTGCGGGACGCGTTCACCGGCGTCGGGATCCGCGCCGGCTCGGTCCCCGCGAGCATCTGGTAGAGGATCGCTCCGGCCGCGAAGACGTCGGCACGGGAGTCCGCCTTCTGCCCCTTCCGGAGCTGTTCCGGTGCGTAGTACTTGTGACTCTCCACCTCGTCCGTGTCGGTCCCGAGCTGCTGCTTGATGCCGCCCTCGCCGAAATCGACGAGCTTCGTGACTCGTCTTCCCGACGAGTCATCCAGGAACACGTCGGCGGGGGAGAGGTCCAGGTTCAGGAGCCCGGCCTTGTGGATTGCCGCGAGCGCCACGAGAATGTCGTGCGCGATCTGGAGCGCCTCGCCGACAGGAAGCGGGCCCTTCTCCTCCAGGTAGTCCGCGAGGCAGGAGCCGACCATGAGCTCGCGCACCACGACCGGCGCCGCGCCCGTGTCGCGCCCGACCTCGACGACGTGCGCGATGTTCGGGCAGCCGAGCCTCCCGGCCTTCGCCGCCTCCTTGAGGAGGATGTCGCCGGCGTTGGAGCCGCGCGCGTGCCGCGGGTGCGTGAGCTTGGCCGCGAGCTTCTGCTTCGTGCGGACGTCCTCCACCTGCAGGACGATGCCGGTCGGTCCTTCTCCCAGGATTGTGACGACCTTGAAACGATCGAGCAGCGTCAGGCCGATGAGTCGAGGCCCGAGATCGATAGGCTTGCCGGTCGCCGGGCAGAAGTGGTTGTCGGCGTTGTGCGAATCACCGCAGTGGGGGCATCGACTCATCCTGGGTAGACCTCCCGTCATCCGTGGAATTCCGAGACGTTACTCCGCACATTAGCAGCTTGGTTCAGTGCTGTAAACACCGCTGGGACGCCGCGTATGAAGTGATCATCATTCACCAAGCGGCGTCGGTCAATACGCGAAATACATGCCGATCCCCACGCCGGATTCGTTCGCATACGGCATCTCGCCGTCTTTGCGTCGGAAACGGCGCGCGTACTCCGCGAACACGTTGAACGGCCCCCAGATGAGAATCCGCGTGCCGAGGCCGACGAGGGCGTCGGCTGACAGAACGTCGCCGGCGCCGTTCCCGTCGCGGCCCGCGTAGAGGGCGTGCAGATCGAACCGCTCCATCGGCGAGAGCGCCACGCGCACGAGCAGCCAGTGCGGCCGGCCGCGACCCTCGCTGTCGAAACGGGCGCCGATCTCGATCGCGCGCCGGAAGGAGAACGCCGCGTCGGCCATCCAGCCGTGGGACGACGCGTCCGCGGTGTTGGGGTTCGCGAGGTGATCCGCGAACGTGTTGGTGCGATCGTCGACCGGATCGCGGCTGTAGAAGCGGCGGCTTCGGTCATAGAACGGGTTGAGCAGCGCCGGGTGGTAGTCGGAGCCCAGATGACGGTACTCTCCGCGCGCGCGCAGCGCCGCCTCGTCCTTCCGCGAAAAGGTGAACGACGCCGCGAGGCCGGCGTGCACGCCGACGTCGCCGTCCATGCCCATCACGTCGGCGTAGGGGATGAGTGATGCGACGTCGAGATCGACAACCCGCAGCGAAACGTCGCCGCCGGTCACCGCGATCACAGTGTCCGAGTTCCCCATGACGCGGCGCGGGGCCTTGATGTCGGCCCCGAGCGTGTACCCGATCTCCAGCCGCCGCGGCCAGTCGCCGTCGAGGAACCACGCGAGCGGGGCGATCCGCGCTCGCCCGGCGAGGATTTCCGGCGCAACGACGTCGTCCATCAAGAACTCGATGCCGTTGCCCGCATACTCCGCGTCGAGGATCAGCCCGCCCTGGTAGTGGTCCATGTCCGCGGAGTTGAAGTAGTGATCGGCCACGGATCCGTGCCCCACGCCGACGCCGTTCAGCTCGCCGAGCCGGGCGTCCAACTCGGCGTCGTCCCACGTTTTCGCGAACGCGACGCGGCGGGCGATCCGCGCGAAGTCCGAGGGCTCGTCCCAATCCTGATCGCGCAGGACGCCGTCCTCCTCCGGGGCGTCATCGATGATGCGGAAGCGCAACGGCCCCGACAGCACGAGGCCTACGCCCTCGTAGGCGAGCCCTTGCTCGAGGAGGACCAGCGCGAAGCCGTCTTCGCCGGCCCAGCCGAACCCCGCGTCGACGCCACTGTGGAGCTTCAGGCCGTCGCGATCGGCGGACGACGACACGGCGACGAGCGCGGTCGCGAGCGCGAGCGCCGCGGACGGCGTATGGAGGTCGAATCGCACTAGTAGTGCACGACTCCGCTCGCGTGATCGCAAGCCACGCCGAAGACCCAGCGTCCGAGAGCGCTCTTCAGCCCCGCGGCGAAGAACGGCGCGCCCGGCGTCGCCTTGCCCTGCACGAGCACCGGGTTCCCGGTCGGTCGGGTCAGCGTCAGCGACAGCTCGAAGCGACCGCCGCTCTCGCGATCGAAGCGCAGCGAACCGGCATACGGCGACGGCAGAGACAGCGCCGCGAGGCCGCCGAGGGTCAGCTCGTAGCTGCGCCGGTCGACGAGCTTGAACGTGTCGAATTCCGCGAACGGCGCCGTCTTGAACACCGGAGTGTAGACCGCGAGCGCCGGGTCGATCCCCTGGCCGGTCCGCGACGCCTCGATGGTGAGCACCTCGCAGCGAATCCGCTCCGAGGCCTGCGCCGCCGCCAAGCTTGTCAGGACGAGCAGACCGGAGAGGAGGGCGGCGAGCTTCGCGTTGGGCCGTGGGATCTTGCGCAACATCTTCACATTCCTCAGTCGTTCACCCACACGACGCCGATCGGCTCGCCGTGCTCGTTGGGGACGGACAGCTCCCATCCCGTCACCTGGCCTCGGTTCGCGAGGAACACCTCGGATCCGCGCGGAACGGGAGCCGCCGTTTCGACGCCGGTCGAAGCGGCCCAGATCCCGCCGGCGACTCCCTGCGGAGCCGGCACCGCGGGCTTCGGCGTGCTGACGAACGGCAGCACGAGCAGCACTGCCGCCGCCACGCCGACGACGGACGCGGCGGGAATCCAGATCGTGCGGCGGTGCTCGAAGAACTCCGCGAACCAGACCCCGAGCCGCTCGCCGAGCCCAGGCCTCTCTTCCGCGCGGATCCCCGCCGCGACGCGTTCGACGAACCCGTCGAACGAGACCTGCGCGGCCTGCTCCTCGTGCGCGACGCGCAGAAGATCGCCGAGCCGGCCGAGCTTCTCGATGTAGATGCGGTCCTCGGCGGGTGACGTGCGCAGAGCTTCCTCGACGCGCTTTCGCGCGGAAGAAGAGAGCTCCCCGTCGTGATAACGGTCCAGCTCGTCCTGTGTCACCCTCGCCATCCGCCGACCTCCTACTTCACGATCATCTCGCCGTCCAGATAGTCCTTGAGGAGCCTCTGGAGCTTGTGGCGCGCGTGGTGGAGCCGCGACATGATCGTTCCCTTTGACACCCGCATCGCCTTGGCCATCTCCGCGTACGACATCCCCTGGATCTCCCGCATCTCGATCACCGCCTTGTGATACGGCGGCAGCTCGTCGATCGCTCGCTGGATCTGCTCCGCGAGCTCCTTGCGGCCGATCGTCCTCGACGGGTTGTTGCCGAGGTCGGTGGACAATACGCAGACTTCCCTCTCATCGTGCTCCCTATCGTGCGTCCTCTCGTCGAACTCCGCGCTGATGAACCTCCCGGACCTCCTCATGTGGTCTATGCACAGGTTGACGATTATCCGGTAGAGCCAGGTATAGAAGCTCGAAGAGCCTTGGAAGTTCCCGATGTAGCGATGGACCTTGATGAACGCTTCCTGGCTGATGTCCATCGCGTCGTCGGGCGATTTCACCATGCTCAATGCGATGGTGTAAACCTTCCTCTGGTACCGGCTCACCAGCTGGCCAAAGGCCGTTTCGTCGTCCTGCTGGCAGCGCCGGACGAGTTCGAGGTCTTGCTCCGCCTCACTCTTTCTATCCGGTGCCGCCCTCGTGGGGATGGACAGCGATGGCACGTGTTTATTCACGTTCGATATTGTCTTGTCAGCGGTTTTCCCCGAAGTCCGCTCCGGGGCCGCGGTGCTGGCTCTTCCGATCATGGAGGGGCGACCTCGCCACCCGGGTGACTCTAGCATCTCGGGTCCGCCTCCGCAATTGTCCGCCCCGCACGGGACATGGTGATTTCGCGCCGGGACCGCAACCTCGTCTGGAATTGACAACGTGCGGGACCACCGGTACTTGCTTGATCTGCTGGACCGGGAGTTGCTCGTGAGATCTGATCTCGTCGACAAACTGCGCACGTTCAAGGTGTTCGCCGAGGTGCCGGCGAGCCGGCTCGCATCGGTCGCCCGCGAGACCACCGAGCTGGCTCTCGAGCGCCACGAGCTCGTTTGGAACGAGGGCGACACGTGCCGCTATCTCTTCTTCCTGCTGAGCGGCCGCGTGAAAATAATCAAACACTCGGAAACCGGCAAGGACGTCATCATCGAGATCTACGGGCCGCAGGACGCCATCGGCGAGACCTCGGTGCTCGTCGGCAGCGCGTACACGACCGCGGCGGTGTGCTTGTCCGAGACGCGTTTGCTGTGCGTCCCGCGCAGCGAGATCCTGAACCTGCTCGAGACCGTTCCGGGGATGGCGCTCCGATCGCTCCGGGGCATGGCCCGCAGGCAGCGCATGCTCATGCAGAAGATCAAGGAACTCGCCGCGGGCGGGGTCGAATACCGCATCGCGCACCTCCTCCTCAAGCTCGCGGACCGTGTCGGCGAGGATGAGACCTCGAACGGGATCACGATCCCGATCGTGCTGTCCCGCCAGGATATCGCGGATCTCGTCGGCACGACCGTGGAGACCGCGATTCGCGTCATGAGCCGTTGGCGGAAAATGGGGATCGTGACGAACGACAAGCGCGGCATTCTCATTCGAGATCGCGAGACGCTCGAGGACCTGGCCGCGGGTATTACCACGCACATATGATCCGCGTCATTCTCCCGCCGCGTCATCTCTGTCAGTTGGGTTGCATGACTAAGGAAGGGGCTTCGGGCAGCACGGTCACGGGCACGGGCGAGTTCGAGCGCAAGCAGAAGTACGTCATCGCGACGGTGGAATTGAAGGACGGCGTCATCCGCAGCTTGGGCTTCGCGAGCGACGACGGTGCCGTGCCCGAGGGTTCCGAGGACGTCGTGCGGTTGCTCGTCGGGCGCACGGCCAGCGAGGCGCTTGTCATCGACACGAACGCGCTCGAGCGCTACCCGCGGGCGACATACGAGGTGCTCTTCGAGGCGTTTTACCGCGCCGTGGAGACCTGTTTGGACCCACAGTGAATTCGAGGAGTTGGACACCGGAGCCCGAGGTTATCCACCGGTTATCCACAGGAGGGGTAAACGCCGTGGATTCTCATTGCTTTTTCCATTCCACCTCTGGCCGCGCAAGCTCGGCGACCGCAACTGGCCAGAATTCAAAGATGAAATCGCCAGAAACCCATTAGAAACCGTTTGCGAAAGTTTCGTGCTTGGTTATCATCGTGGGCCTTTGTGAGCGAGGCCGACCTGTGGCAGTTATTCACATTTGGGGCCGTTCGGGAGGGGATGAAGGCGCCTCTTTAAATGAGTTGTCTTGCCCGGTCAATAGCGAATTTGACTTTTTGCCGCTTTTTCGAGGTGCGCGGCGCACGCGAACATCTTTCTTGCGTCCTCGGGGCGCTCGTGATCGTGGCCGACGAGGTGGAGCACGCCGTGCACGAGCAGCGCCGTCGCTTCGTCGAGAAGCCCGCGTCGCTCCGCGCGCGCTCTGCGCGTCGCGGTCTCGAGCGAAATCACGACGTCGCCGAGGATGACGGCGACCGCGCGTTCGGCCGCGCCGTCCTGCGGGAAGGAGAGGACGTCGGTGGCTTTGTCCAGCCCGCGGTAGTCGCGGTTCAGCTCACGGATGAACGCGTCGTCGCACAGCACGATCGAGAGCTCCGCTCCCCGCAGCCCGAGACACGCAAGGATCTTCGAGGCGCGGCCGGCGACCGTCCGCGAGTCGAGCGCGCGGCCAGCGCGGACGCGCCGCACGAGGACGGCGTTTGTCGAAGCGGGCTTCACGGGATCGGTATCCCATGGACGCGCGGGCGGTTCAAGGCGCGGCCCGCGATCGCGAGGCGCGCGTTGCGGCGGATGACTACGGCGCCGGTGCGCTCGAGGCAGGTCCCTTCGACCAGCCGAGCGAGCTCGGCGTCGGGCATCGCCGCGATCCGCGCGAGATCGAGATCCTCGGGGCCGGTCCGCAGAGGAGGCTCGAGCTCGCACCGCTCTTCGAACCCCGTGCCGCGAGGGCACGCGTCCGTGCAGGCGTCGCATCCGAAGACGAGCCGCACGGCGCCGCGGAGCGCGGCTGGCACGCCGCCGGTCGTGTTCTCGATCGTGTGGTATGAAAGACACGATCGACAGTCGATGACGCCGCGCTCGCGGAGCGCGCCCGTCGGGCAGGCCGCCACGCAGGCGCCGCAGCCGCGGCAAAGTTCCGCGACCAGCGGCGCGCCAGGGTCGCGAGGTCGCGGCACGCGCGCGAGGACGATCTCGCCGAGCACGACGCGCGGCCCGATCCCCGGGACGATCAGCGCGCCGTTCATGCCGATGAATCCGATGCGCGCGAGCGCCGCCCAGGTCCGTTCGAGGATCGGCGCCGTGTCCGAGAACAGGCGGTAGCGCGCCCCCGGAAAGCGCGAGACGAGCTCCGACGCGAGCCGCTCGAGGCGGGGGCGGATCGTCGTGTGGTAGTCCGAACCGCGCGCGTGCGCCGCCGTGTGCCGCCATATCCCCATGGTCGTGGCGCCGGCGCCATAGGGCATCGCGACACAGACCACCGCGGTCGCGTCCTCGACGATGCCGACGTGGCGCGGGTCCATCCGCGGCGCCAGCCACCGCGACGCGTATCCGAGCTCCGCGTTCATGCCCTCGGCCAGCCATGCTTCGTAGGTCGCCGAGGCCGCGAGCGGAACCGCTCCTGCCGGCGCGACCCCGGCCGCCGCGAACCCCAGGCGGCGTGCGGCGGGACCGAGGAAATCCCAAGGCGGCGGGGCGTGGCCCGGGATCACGGTTTCGCAACGATCTTCCCGCGGAACGACGGTCATGTTACCACAATGTAACCCTATCTGGAGCTTCTGGGCAAAGGCGGGTGGCATGGAGACACGGGACGGCAGATGAAGGATTTCGAGGATGTCAGCGAGAAGACTCGCGTCACGGATGCGGTGGCGATCAAGCCCTCCGATTCCGCGCAGGACGTCCTCGTGCTCATCTACCCGCCGGGGCCGAACATGGGGCGGAAGTACGAGCTCAAGGGCAAGGTGATCACCATCGGCCGCGACCAGGCGTCCGACATCCTGGTGAGCAACGATTCCGTCTCGCGCCGGCACGCGCGCCTCAGCATGGAGGGCAGCCGCCGGATCCTGACCGATCTCGAGAGCACGAACGGGAGCTACATCGCGGATCAGCCGATCATCTCGCAGGTCCTGCGCAACGGCGATCAGATCAAGATCGGCGATACGATCTTCAAGTACCTCGTGGGGAGCGACGTCGAGGCTTCCTACCACGAGGAGATCTACCGGATGACCATCATCGACGGCCTCACGGGCGTCTTCAACAAGCGCTACTTCCTCGAGGCGCTCGGCCGGGAGATGGCGCGCGCCCAGCGGTACGGCAGGCCGTTGTCCATGCTCATGTTCGACATCGATCACTTCAAGCGGGTCAACGACAACTACGGCCACCTCGCCGGAGACTACGTGCTCCAGTCGCTCGCGCGTGTCATCTCGACCCGCGCCAGGAGGGAGGAGATCTTCGCGCGTTACGGCGGAGAGGAGTTCTGCATCCTGCTCCCCGAAACGCAGAAGGAAGGCGCGATGGAGCTCGCCGAGCAGCTCCGCAAGCGCGTCGCCTCGCACACGTTCGTTTTCGAGGCCGAGGAGATCCCGATTACCGTGAGCATCGGCGTGTCCACGGTCGTGGACGAGAACCTCCCGGAGAACGAGTTCATCCGCCGCGTCGACGAGAAGCTGTACCTGGCGAAGTCCGAGGGCAGGAACTGCGTCCGCGGATGAAGGCTCGCCCCGCAGCCCTCGCCGCGGCCTTCGCGGTGCTCGGCGCGTGCGGCGCCGTTGGCCCGGGCACGGGTGCCGACGACGTCGTAGCGGAGAAGGGGGCCGCAGCCGAGATCGCGACGATGACCGGCGACGGCGGGCAGGCGCCGGTTCCGAAGGCCACGGGTGAGGAGCGGGCGGCGGCCCTGGCGCTGGTCGCGCTCGTGAACGCCGCGCGGGCCGAGAGCGGCCTCACGCCGCTCGTCGTTTCGAAGCCGCTCGCCGCGGTGAGCCGCGCGTACTGCGCCGAGATGGAGAGGACCGGCCTCGTCGCACACGAGTCTGCGATCTCCGGCGGCCCCGGGGATCGCGCCGCGCGGGCGGGGATCCGCTTCACGCGCCTGACGGAGAACCTCGCCGTCGCGGCGGACGCCGACGCGGCGCACGAGGGGCTCATGAACTCGCCCGGACACCGCGCCAACATCCTCGATCCGGCGGTGACCGAGATCGGTGTCGGCGCGATCTTCTCGGTCGTGGACGGCCTCGAGTCGCTGATCGTGACGCAGCTGTTCGCGGCGCCGCAGGAGCGGATCGATCCCGCGACCGCGCCCGGCGAGCTGATCGAGCGTCTGAACGCCGCCCGCCGCGCCAGGCATCTCGAGCCGTTCGCGCGGCACGCCTGGCTCGACGCGAGGGCGGCGGAGGCGCTCGCCGACTGCGGCGCGAGCTCGCTGAAGGCGGGGAGCGGGGCGGAAAAGGCGCCCCCGTTCCGGCTGCTGCGCGCGGTCAAGATCGAGGGCGGGACCCTGGAGCAGATCGCCGAGAGCCTCGTCGGAAGCGAGCAGAGCTCGTCGCCGCACCTGACGCACGTCGGCGTGGCCGTCGCGCGCGCGAAGGGAGACGCCGGGGCCGTGGGAGGGTGCGCGGTCGTGTTCTACGCCGCGAAGAAGTGATCCGGGCGGCGGCTACTCGCGGAGGTTCTTGCGCTGATCGAGCGACTCGAGCTCCTTCGCCGCAGGCGCACCCTTGTTGAGGTAGTGGAACGACTGCTTGAGCAGCAGCTCCCTGCCGTCGTCGGTGATGATGCGGATGTCGACCTTGCCCTCGTTCTTCGCCGGTGGGGTGGTGACGACGATCGTCTCGGCGCTGCGGACCATGACGTTCTCGGCCTTCAAGGAGCCGAAGTAGACGGTCATGCCGATGTCGCGGCGGAACCCTCCGCCCGAGATCGTGACCGTCTCGCCACCGGTCAGGATCCCAGTGGTCGGGAGGACGGATTCGGCCCCGAACTCCTTTTCGCAGCCACAGACGAACGCGATCAACGCGACGACGCCGACCATTCGAAGAATCCTGTCCACGGTTGCTCCTCCTCGTTGTCTCGTGGCGAACCAGCCGAATACTCCAAGCAAATCGATAAGATAATCTGGTACAAGAGGAGCCGGCGCCGCGTCAAGCGGATTTGTCCGGGCCGCTCGCCGATCTCCCGCGCGCCGTGCGGGATCGGCGGCGCCAGTTCTTGACAAGCCGCGGCGGGGCTCCGATGATCGCCTCGACCTCGGGTGTTGAAGAAGGGGCGCGTGTGGCCAAGCAACATTTGCTGATCGTCGATTCGGATCCGAAGAGCCTCCGCGTGCTCGAGGTCAGCCTCAAGAAGGCGAGCTATTCGGTCACGCGCGCGGTGAACGGCGTCGACGCGATCGAGAAGATCCAGATATCCGCCCCCGACCTCATCATCTCGGACACGGCGATGCCCGAGATGGACGGCTTCGAGCTCAACCGGCGCCTCAAGGCGAACGCCGAGTGGGCGGACATCCCGGTCATCTTCCTCACGGCGCAGAAGTCCGTGGAGGACAAGATCCGCGGCCTCGAGCAGGGGGTCGAGGACTACCTGACGAAGCCGATCTTCATCCGCGAGATCCTCGCCCGCGTCGGGCTCGTGCTGCAGCGGCGCCAGCGGGAGAACCTCGAGAACCGCGGCTCGAAGACGAAGTTCTCGGGCAACCTCGTGGACATGGGCATCATCGATCTCATCCAGACGATCGACCTGAGCAGGAAGTCCGGGGTGATCCACCTCGTGCGCTCCGACGATCGCGGCGAGATCTACTTCCGCGAGGGGAAGGTGATCGACGCCGAGACCCGTAACCGCCGGGGCGAGGATGCGATGTACCGCATGCTCGTCTGGTCGGAGGGGACTTTCGAGATCGAGTTCACGATGCCGGAAAGGGCCGACGCGATCACCTTGTCGACGCAGGGTCTCCTGATGGAGGGCATGCGCCGACTCGACGAGTGGGGGCGCCTCCTCGAGCAGCTCCCGGCGTTGACGAGCGTGTTCGACGTCGACGAGGCGATGCTCGCCGAGCGGCTCGGGGAGATCCCGGACGAGATCAACGCGCTGCTTCGACACTTCGATGGCCGCCATGACTTGATGGGAGTGGTGGACGCGAGCACGCTCGGGGATCTCGAGGCGCTCACCGTGATCTCCAAGCTGTATTTCGAGGGGTTGATCTCGGAGGTGGCGCCGCCGTCGGAGCCGGAGCTGCACGACCTGCACGACCTGGCGGGAGAGGACGCGCTCCTCACGAGCGACGGGCGCCTCGGCGTGGAGGATCCCGCCGCGGGTGGCGCGGACCCCGGAGACGAGGACGAGCCGTCGATTACCGCCCCGATGCCCGAGGGACCCGCGCCCGAGGCGTCCGACGCCCCGCCGTCCACCTTGCGGCTGCCTCGGATAGACCTGTTCCCCCGCGGAGGCGACAGGTCGTCCGCCGGACCCCGCGGCTCGGGTTTCGTCGCCGCGCTGTCGCAGGTGCCGCCCGCGCCCGCGTCCACGCCGGCCGCCCCCGTGGCCCAGGTCGCCGCCGCGGCCCCGGCGCCGGCCGCTGCGCCGGCGCTCGAGCACGAATCCAAGGCCAAGCTGATCGCCGCGCTCGACGCCGCGATCCCGAAGCCGCCGATGTCCGAGGTGCGACCGACGCGGGATGACGACATCTACTTCAAGGGCGAGGCGTACTCCCGCGAGTTCGGCGCGCCCGCCTATCGAGCGCCGCGCGAGGCGCAGAGCCTCGAGGCCTCACCCCCCCCACCCGCCGCGCCGGCCGTGCCCTCGTTCCCGCAGACGTCCGCGGCAGCGTACGAAGCGGACGAGGACGAGGATGAGGACGAGGACGAGCGTTGGGCATCGCAGCCCGAGCCCGGGGTGAGCGCGAAGCCGGTCTTCATCGGGCTGCTCGTCGTGGCGCTGCTCGGCGGCGCCGGGTTCGCGGCTTGGTACTTCCTGCTCAGACCCGACGTCAGGGACTTCGACAGCGCGCCGATCCTCCAGACCGACGTCGGCGGGATGCCGGACGATGCGGAGGAGCCGGAGCCGAAGGCCGCGGCCCCGAAGAAGGTCGAGGAGCCTTCCGTCGCGGCGGCGCCCCAGGGAGAGCCCGCGGTCGCCCCGGATGCCGGGGTCGCGACGGCCGCGCCGGCGGTCGAGCCCGCGCCGGTCGTCGAGCCCGCGCCGGTCGTCGAGCCCGCGCCGGCGGTCGAGCCCGCGCCGGTCCCCGACGAGGACGCGTACGCCGATCTGCTCGCGCAGGCGAAGGGCAAGCCGTTCAAGAAGAAGATCGCCCTGCTCCAGGAGGCGATAGAGGTGAACCCCCTCGGGCACGAGGCGCTCGCCGAGCTCGCGCTCCTCATGATGGAGAACGGGAAGACGCGACAGCAGGCGCTCGGCTACGCGGAACGCGCGGTAGAGGCCGAACCCGACGACGCCAAGGCGTGGCTCGTCATCGGCTACATCCACCAGCTCGACAACCGAAAGCCGGAGTCCCGCCAAGCGTACGCCAAGTGCGCCGCGGCGAGCGGCCCCAAGGAATTCGTCAACGAGTGCAAGCGGATGAATCGCTAGGGATGCGTCACTTGATGCGGCCTTCGACGATGTCGATCTCCTCCCCGAGGCGGTCGGCGAGCTCGTCGAAGTCAGCGAGCCCGCGGTAGAGCTTTCCGTTCACGAAGAAGGTGGGCGTCCCGTCGACGCCGAGACGCATCCCCTCGAGCTTGTCCTTCTCGATGTACTTCATGTTCGCCGGGTCCTCGAGATCGGCCCGGTAGCGCGCCGTGTCGAGGCCGGCCCGCGACGCATAGGAGAGGAGATCGTCGTCGTCGAGGTCCGTGCGCCCCGCGAACATGAGATCGTACATCTTCCAGAACTTGCCCTGGCGGTGCGCCGCGAGGCCGGCGAGCGCGGACTGGACGCCGCGGGAGTGGCTGCGCACCGGGAAGAACTTGTAGTAGTGCGCGATCCTGTCGGCGAACGTGTCCTTGAGCTTCGCGAGCCGCGGCGCGAGGTGGGCGCAGAACGGGCACTCGAAGCACGCGTACTCGACCAGCACGACCTTGGCGCGGGCGTTCCCGTTGAGCGGGTGGTCGGCGACGTCGATGGTCATGACTTCGTCCGGGAACGCCGACGCCGCGCGATCCGCGATCCCCGTCTTGATGACGTCGTCGGGCTTCCCCTTGCGCACCATGCGCGCGACGAAGCCCGCGTGGCGCCGTGCGGTCTGATCCCCGGCCGCGAGACAAGAGGCGAGCGTGCCCTTGCAGCCCCGCGTGTTCGCGACGGAGCCCAGGACCGACTCGACGCGCGCCTTCTGTGCGGCGTCCAGGTCGTCGGGCCTGGCGCCGACGATCTTGTCCCAGGCCGTGGACGTCGGCGGTCCGGCGAGGACGGTCGACGCCGCGAGGCCGGCGAGGCCGATGAGGACGAGCGGGCCGAGTCTACGCATGTGTCTTCCTCCTTGCGAGCCAGCCGTCGAGCGTGAAGCGATCCGGGCGACGTACGACGAGGAGCGCCCCGGCCGCGAGGAGCGCCGCGTCGCGGACGATGAGGCTCGAGCTCATCTCGTGGCCCGCGTCGGCCGAAGCGAAGCAGCCGCACTGCAGCTGCAGGTCCGCGGCGAGCGCCATGGCGATGGCGACGATGAACATGACGTTCATCCCGCACGTGACGAGCGCCGCGGCGCGGGTCCAGAGCCCCAGGATCAGGAGGACTCCCGCCACGAGCTCGATCCAGGGCAGGATGATCGCCTGCAGGTTGACGAGCCCGAGCGGCAGGATCTGGTACGTCGCGACCTGCAGCGCGAAGTCGCCGGGATCGAGGATCTTGTGCACGCACGCCCAGATGAACATGACCGCCAGCACCGCGCGGGCCGCGACGAGGGCGATGTCCCATGCCCACTGGATCGCCCGGCCGCTCATCGCGCGCCTCCGGACCCTTGGACGACGTCGACGCCGTTTTTCTTCAGCGCCGGGAGGCCGCCCTTGAAGTGCTTGACGCCGGGCAGGCCGCTCTCGACCAGCTGCTCGGCGAGCGGCTTCGCGACGTCGACCGCGCCGCCGTCGGCGCCGGGCTCGGAGATCTCGCCGTACACGACGATCTCCTTTACCTTGCGCGCGGCGGCCTCGGCCTTGACCGCGGCGATGATCTCGGGGGACGCGCCGAACAGGACGGAGTAGGGCGCGTTGACGGCCCCCTCCGCGTGCTCCGCGGCGAACGCCTCCGCCGGGCGCGCGTCGACGTAGAGGATCGAGGCGCCCGTGGTTCCGAGATCCTTCGCGGTCGCCGCCTGCGCCTCGGCCGCCGAGTCCACGCACGGGGCGAAGATGTCGTACTCGAGCTCCGCGACGAGCGGGATGCCGTCCGGGCGCGCGAGATCCGTGGCCGTGGCGACGCCGGCGGCGGCGAGGACGATGATCAGCGCCTGGACGGCGATCCGCAGGGTGACTCGAAGCATCTCGCTCCCTCCTCGTCCTGGATCTATTCCTTGTCCGGGGTCGGTGGCAAGAGACCCACGAGGGTTGCGCCCCAGCCGCCCGAACCGTGGCCGGCCAGGGTGAAGCCCTCGACCCACGGCAGCCGCCCGAGCGCCGCGTGCACGACGCGGCGGAGCGTGCCGTCGCCCTTGCCGTGGATGACGCGCACGGCGAGGATGCCGCGCGCGCGGCACTCGGCGAGGTACTCGGGCACGAGATCCTTCACCTCGGACGGGCGGAACCCGTGCAGATCGAGCACGCCGTCGATCGCGAGTGCCACGGGCGCTTCGGGATCGAACGGCTCGCCGTCGTCCTCGTCGTCGTCTTCGAGGTCGTGGCATCGCGATCACCGCCTTTTCTCCCGGCGTCCCGGCCGCGCGGTCGGAGCGGCGGTCGTCGGGTCCTCGGGCCAATCGTGCTTCGGGTACCGCGCCCGGAGCCGCTTGCGCACCTCGGGATAGGTGCTGCGCCAGAAGCTCTCGAGGTCCGTCGTCACCTGCACGGGCCGCCCGCTCGGCGCCAGCAGGTGGATCGCGATCGCGGCGCGGCCGCGGGCGATCCGCGGCGCCGCGCGCAGCCCGAACAGCTCCTGGATGCGCACGGCGAGGACGGGCGACCCGCACGGCGCGAGCGCCGGGGCGTAGTCGATAGGGACGCGGCGGCCCGACGGGACCGCGAGGCGATCGGGCACCTCCTCGTCGAGCAGGCCCCGCGCGCGGCGGCCGAGCTCGCCCTGCACGGCCCCTCCCCAGTCGACGCGGCGCAGCTCGGCGAAGCTCGACAGCCCGCGGCAGACCGCCGGCAGCCTGGCGGCGAGCGCCGCGCGGGAGACGTCCGGCCAGCTCTCCTCGGGGAGCACGGCGGCCGCGAACGCGAGCCGGGAGAGGAGGCGCGCGGCGTCCGGGGCGGGAGCGAACACGTCGTCGAAGCGCGCGGCGGCCGCCTCGGCGAGCAGCGCGGCGGCGATCTCGGCGTCCGGGCGCTCCTCGCGGCGCTCCTCGATGAGCAGATCGTCGAAGACGGTCCGGCTCGTGGCGCAGACGATCTCGCGCTCCGGATCGAAGCGCGCGGCGCGCTCGGTGCGGACGAGCCAGGGGAAGGCCGACTCGAGATCGGCCCGCGCGACCCCGCTCGCGAGCAGCACGTCGCCCGTCGATCGCTCGCCGCGCGCGCCGGCGTCGGCCGCGAGCGCGAGGAACAGCTCCGCGGAGCGCACGCAGGATCGCTCGCTCAGGCGGACGCCGTGGCCGCCCACCATGAGCGCGTCCCGGCCGTCCTTGCGGCGCCGTCGGCACACGCGATCCGGGAAGCCCGGCAGGAGGAGGTTCGCCGCGTCCTCCCGGCGCGCGCCGCGCGACGGACGGACGGATCGCGCGAGCTGCCGGCCCGCCTCGATGGCGTTCGCCGCCGCCCGGAAGTCGAGGCCGAGGCGCCTCGCCGCGTCCCGGTCGCCCCCTTCCCGCCCGAAGCGCTCCACGAGCTCCGCGCGCCTTTCGAGATCGCAGGCCCCGGCCTCCGCGGGCGCCCCTCTCTCGAGCACGTCGCGCTCCTCGAGCAGCGCCGCGAGCAGCGCCCCGCGCTCGAGCCGCCCGCGCCGCGCCGCCTCGCGCAGGATGATCCCGAGGCGCGGGTGGACCGGGAGGGCCGCCAGGGAGCGGCCGGTCTCGGTGAGCGCGAAACCGCCGGGCGCCGTCGCGCCGAGGCGCGCGAGCAGCTCGAGCCCGGCGTCGAAGGCCGCCGCACGCGGCGCCTCGAAGAAGCCGAACGCGCGCGGATCGCCGGGGTGGAAGGCGAGCACGGCGAGCAGGACCGGCGCCGGATCGATCCGCCGGATCTCGGGCTCGTCCGACGCCGCGAGGCCGGCGTGCGCGGCCGAGCTCCACAGCCGCAGGGCGTACCCCGGCGCGACGCGGCCGGCGCGGCCGGCGCGCTGCTCGGCGCTCGAGGCGCTCACCGCGCCGAGCTCGAGCCGGTCGAGGCCGACGCGCGGATCCCACCGCGATCGCTTGACGAGGCCGCTGTCGACGACCGCGGTGACGCCGGGGATCGTGAGCGAGGTCTCGGCGATGTTCGTGGCGAGGACGACGCGCCGGCGCGCGGAGGGGGCGAGCGCGCGATCCTGCTCCGCCGCGCCGAGGGCGCCGTAGAGCGCCGCGATCTCGATCCCGCCTCCCGCGAGCGCGCCCTCGAGCCGCTCGGCGGTCGCGCGGATCTCGGCGGCGCCCGGCAGGAACGCGAGCACGTCGCCGCCTCCCGCGTTGCGCAGCGCCGCGGCGATGCCGGCGCACATCCGGACCGCGAGCGGTCGATCGTCCGGCGCGGGGACGTGCTCGACGCGGACCTCGAACGCGCGCCCCTCTGCCGAGACGATCGGCGCGCCGCCGAGGTACCGGCCGATCCCCCCGGCGTCGATCGTCGCGGACATCACGACGATCTTGAGGTCGTCGCGGACCGACGCGAGCTCCTTGAGGAACGCGAGCGCGAGATCCGCGTGCACGGATCGCTCGTGGAACTCGTCGAGGACGACGCACGAGACGCCCTCGAGCAGCGGATCGGCGATCAGGCGGCGCGTCAGGATCCCCTCGGTGACGACGAGGATGCGCGTCCCGGCCGAGGCGCGCCTGTCGAAGCGGACCTGGTACCCGACCTCGCCGCCGAGCGCGCACCCGCGCCGCTTCGCGATCGCCGCGGCCACCGCGCGAGCCGCGTTCCGCCGCGGCTCGGGCATCACGAGCGCCCCCGCGCCGAGGAGCCCCGCGTCGAGGATCGCGCCCGGCACCCGCGTCGACTTGCCGGTCCCGGGGGGGGCCTTGAGGATCGCGGCGGGGCCGCGCCGCAGCGCGTCGACGAGCTCCGGGAGCACGGCGTCGACCGGCAGCGGGCTCGTGAGGGTGTCGGGCATCGCTGGCTCTTCCTTCGGCGGACGGCGTGGAGAGTATGCCACGGAACGAACCCGCCGCGCCGTTTCTCGCGCCACGTTTCTCTCGCCACGCATCCTTCGAATCGAAGGATGCGCCGCTTCATTTTGATGGAATATCCCGCTGTCCGCGAAACGCGAAGAGCCGCAACCACTTGGAATTCAAGTTCTTGTGTCCCTGGCACGGAAGCTGCTGCCGCAGCTGTCGGCGATCGGCCCGCGAACGCCGCGAATGTCATGAACACGGAGGTTTGAGATGGCCCGAGTCACCGTCGAAGATTGCCTGGAGAACGTGCCGAGCCGGTTCGCGCTCGTCGTCGTCGCGACCAAGCGGACGCGGCAGCTGCGCAACGGGGCGGAGCGCCGCGTGCGGAGCAAGAACCGCGAGGCCGTGACCGCCCTCCGCGAGATCGCGGTCGGCGTGGTCACGGTCAAGCAGAACCTGCAGGAGCTCATCGAGAAGACGGTCGAGTCGACGGTCCGCCGCCCGCGCCATTGAGCGCGCCGCGGCCTCGCACGAGCGCCATCGCCTTGCGGTCGAGCCCAGCCTCGAGCTCGGGAGCGCCCGCCGCCACCTGTATCCCGAACGCCACACTGTGACCTCCGGGGCACACCCCCGCTGCCCGGGGGACACGGCCGAGATGCCCGGGGACACAGACGAGAAGCCCGGGGGACACGGCCGAGATGCCTCTTGAGGCAGCCGCGCTGCCCGGGGGACACAGCCGAGATGACCGGGGGACACGGCCGCGCTGCCCGGGGGACACGGCCGAGATGCCTCTTGAGGCAGCCGCGCTGCCCGGGGGACACGGCCGAGATGCCCGGCGAGGCAGCCGAGATGCCGTTGGCATCTGGATTGCAATAGCGTCGGAGCGACGGCCCGGCGCGCAACGGGCCGTAAAACCAAACGACCGGAAGGTCACACTGAGTGTCCGCCGTGCGAACACGCGCGGACCCGCTCGCCTTCGCTCCGTGCGAAGGCGGGTGACGAGAGGAGCTGTCCTATGAAAACGAAGCTGGCCTATCATCCGATGAAGACGTTCGACGATCTCTTGGAGGCGCTGGTCTTCCTGATCCAGGCCAAGGGCTGGGAGCTTAGCGGCGTGGACCTCGCCCAGCTCGAGACGGACGTCGAGGCCCAGCGCACCGAGCGGATCGAGCACGACGCGGCGCAGAGCGGCTTCCTGGCGCTGCACGAGCGGTTCGCCCAGGCGCAGGACGCGCGCTACCAAAGGTACGCGACCGCGCTCGCCGTGGCCCGCAGCGTCTTCCGCAACGACAAGGCGGTGCTGGTCGAGCTCGAGAGGTTCAAGCGCGTCGCCAAGGGGTCCAAGAAGGCCCCGTCCGAGGCGGCGGCATGAGCCGCGCGAGCCCCTGATCCGAAACCCTCACCCTGCCCTCTCCCGCCGGGAGAGGGTCGGGGAGAGGGGCCTGAGCCCGAGTGGGGGCGGCTGGCGCGAGCCGCCCCCGCGTTTGTCCTGGGCGAGTGGGACGAAGAAGCGTGGGACAGCGGGGACAACTAGAACCATTGGGACCCCGCAATCCCACCTGTCCCCCAAGTCCCCGTAGTCCCACTTGCCTTCGTCCCACTTGCCTTCGTCCCGCTTGCCTTCGTCCCGCTCGCCTCGCGCAGCACCGCCATCGCCTTGCGATCGAGCGACGCCTCGAGGCGGGACTCGGCCTGGGCGGGGGTGAGCCAGAGCGGCTTCGGCTCGACGAGCGCGAGAAGCGGCTTCGGGAACGCGCGCGACGCGCCGCGACACTCCACGACCGCGACGGAGCACGTCAGCCGGTGGCGCGTGATGGTGTGCCTGAACCCGCCCTCGAGGAGCCGAGCCCCGAGCGCGGCTGCGATCTCCGGCGGGGCGAGCGGGAAGCCGATCGTGCCCGAGAGGAAGCCGTCGGTCCGCCGCGCGAGCGCGATCCTCCCCGTCGACGCGCGCCGAAGGACGATCGCCGCGAGCGCCACGTCGACGGGCGCCGGCCGCGGCTTGGGTGGGGGGCAGAGATCGACGATCCCCTCTCGCCGCGCCGCGCACGCGATCGCCACCGGGCACTCGCCGCACCGCGGGGAGCGCACGGCGCAGATCTCCTGGCCGAGCTCCATGATCGCCTGGTTGAGATCGCCGGGCCGTTCGGCGCCGCCGACCATCGCGCCGAGCAGCTCGGCGATCGCGCGCCCGCCCTCCTTGCTCCACGGATCGCGCAGGGCGAGGAGGCGGCTCGCGACGCGCACCGCGTTCCCGTCGACGCTCGCCACCCGCTCGCCGAAGCAGACGCTCGCGATCACCGCCGCGGTGTACGGGCCGCAGCCGGGCACGAGCCGCCAGCCTGCCGCGTCGGTCGGGAACCGCCCGCCGAGCTCGCCGGCGATGTACGCCGCGCCCCTGCGGAGGTTGCGCGCCCGCGCGTAGTAGCCGAGCCCGGCCCAGAGGCGCCCGAGCGCAGGCTCGTCGCACGCGGCGAGCGCCTCGACGCCCGGCAGCTCCGCGACGAGCTCCTCGAACCTACGCGCCGCGATCGGGAGCGCGGTCTGCTGGCTCATCACCTCGCCGACCCAGACGCGGTAGGGGGACGGATCGTCGCGCCACGGCAACGGCTTCCTCGCCCGGACGTACCAGGCGAGCAGGGCGGCGGCGCTCCTAGATCGTCGGCTCGTAGACACGGCCGATGAAGAGGTAGGCGGGCAGCACGGTGCCGCCGTAGTCGTAGAAGAGCTCGGTGTTGAACGACGGCCCGCTGACGCCCGCGACGTTGTGCTCCGAGCTCTCGACCGCGCACGAGTCGCCCGAGCCGTTGCAGCCGTAGTAGCGCAGGCCGATCTCCACGTCGCCGTCCAGGATCCAGTCGACGAAGATGACCGCGTGGCCGCTGCCGGTGGAGCGCGAGAGGTTGACGTAGTCGCCGGGGAGCACCGTGTCCCAGTCCTCCTCGTAGACGTTCTCGCCGATCCCCTGCGACTCGAACGCCTCGGCCGCGCTCGCGGTGTCGCCGACGCCGAACCCCTGCCACCACTGGTAGAACTCGCCGATGTCCACCGAGTCCAGGGTCAGGATGCTCGAGTCGACCTGGAACAGCGCGTCGCCTGAGAGCCCGTTCTCCTCGCGGTAGCGGCGCCAGGCGTCGAGGAAGATCTCGAGCGTGTGGCCGGAGCAGAAGCAGTCGCCGCCCCCGCCGAACAGCGTCTCGCCGGCGTAGATCCCGTCGTAGATCTGCCCCCAGTTGTCGCCGCAGACGTCGCCGTAGTACTCCCAGCAGTACGGGTAGGTCTCGTCCCTGGGGAACCTGAGCCAGTCGTTCATCGCCTCGACCGTGTAGCGGTTGAACCCGCCCTGATCCGGGATCGCGCACTCCGCCCAAGAGGGCACGAAGCTCACCGCGTCCTCCGCGACCTCGACGCCGTCGCCGTCGTACCCGACGAGCGAGACGTCGCGCAGCGCGTTCACGGAGGAGAACTCGTAGACGAGCGTCCCCTGATCCGCGGGGAGCGGCGCGTCCTGGAGCGGGTAGATCTCGTCCGCGAAGAACTCGACCGTCGCGACGCCGCCGCCGGCCTCGAAGACGAGCTCCACCGGGTTCGGCGCGAAGGAGCCGTCGTCGGGAGAGACGATCGAGACCCACGGTTCCGTCGGCTCGGTGTCGGTGTCGGTGTCCGAATCCGTATCCGTGTCCGAGTCCGCGTCCGAGTCGGAGTCCGCAGAGGAGCCCGTGTCCGTGTCGCAGTGGAGCCCCCCCTGCGCCGCCTCGCCGTCGCACGCCGCCGCCGCGAGCGCCGAGAGGATCGCCGCGAGGAGCACCGTCGTCGTCTTCATCACGTTCCTGTCCATCCCGGAAGGATAGCACGTCCCCTGGACTGCCGAGCGGATGTGATAGAATGTTTTTCTGCCGGAAGGAACCGGGGCTCGGCACATAGGGAGCAGAGGACTCGAACGATGGCAAAACAGTTGTACTTTGTCTTCACGATCCTGGCTCTCTCGGGCGCGGCGTCCTGCGCGCAGGATCCGCCGTACTTCTTCATGTCCGGCACGGACTCGGATTCCGATTCGGATTCGGATTCGGACTCGGACTCGGACACCGATTCCGACTCGGACACGGACTCGGACACGGACGCGGACTCGGATACGGATTCGGACGGCGACGCCGGCATCGACTGCGACGACCCGATCACGGGGCCGCTCGACATCGTGCAGGTCGGCAACGCGATCGCGTCCGAGGACCTGGCGTTCGACGGCGACGGGAACGTGGTGGGCTCGGACGACTCCTCGCTGTTCAAGTCGCCCTACTCGGGCGATCCGGTCTTCTGGGTGGCGAACACGAACTTCCGCGCGGGGCTCCGCGCGCTGCCGACCGGCGACATCGTCTACTGCAACGATCAGGCCGGGTCGATCGTGCGCGTCGACGCGGACACCGGCACGCGCACCACCGTGATGACGGGGCTCTCCTACCCGAACGGCATCACCGTGGGGCAGAACGGCCTCGTGTACTTCTCCGAGCACAACGCGGGGAGGGTGTGGCGGCTCAATCCGTACACCGGGGAGAGCCTGCTGCTCGTGAGCGGCATGACCAACCCGAACGGCGTCACGTTCAACGAGGACTACACCGCGCTGTACATCGGCGAGTTCTGCGGCAGCGGCGACGTGTACCGCCTCCCGATCGACGAGGACGGGGAGCCGGGCGAGATCGAGGTGTTCGCCGAGAACGTGGGCTCGGGCTGCCTCGACGGCATCGGCGTGGACGCCTGCGGGTACGTCTACATCTGCGACTACGGGTGCGAAGGCAGCTGGGACGACAGCTGCGTCTACAGGATCTCGCCGGAGGGGATCGTGGAACCGGATCCCCTCATCCGGCCGTCCTGGCAGCAGTACCTCCCGAACTTCGACTGGGGCACGGGCGCCGGGGGTTGGGACGCGAAGTCGATCTACTTCGCCGGCGGCTGGGATCACCACGTCTTCGAGGTGTACGTCGGCGTTTCCGGCAAACCGAGGGTGTACCCATGAGATTGAAGTCTGTCTCGAGGTCGGGGTTGGCCGTGTCGGCGGGCGCGCTCGCGATCACCGTGGCGGCCGCCGCGGCGGGGTGCGGCGGTGGCGGCGGCGCGGCCGACGCGGGGCCGAGCTGGGAGTGCGTGATCGAGGAGGTCGACGGCGGCGGCGAGCCCGAGTTCTCCCGGCAGATCGGGTGCTGGGAGGACTACCTCCAGCTCGCGGCGGCGCCGATGTCCGCGACGATCTCGGGCGGGCGCTCGGTGAAGACGGTCATCGATCAGTACGACGGCGAGGACGCCCTCTACTTCCAGAACACCGGGACGTACCCGATCCACTTCGACTTCTGCTCCAGCCACCTGTCCGGGGACGGCAAGCCGTACATCACCGATCTCGGGCAGTTCAACACGACCGAGTACTACGACCCGGCGCGGCGCTTCCTGCTCGGCGCGCTGAGCTACTACGAGGGGCCGGACGCCTGGGTCTACGAGATCGCGCCGTACGACACCGCGACCGCCGGGATGATCGAGAAGGCGTTCCTCCTCATCCAGCCGAACGTCTACGTCGGCGACAACCTCTTCTTCCACCCGACGTCCGAGACGGTCGAGGCCGAGGCGGCGAAGCTGCCCGACACGGTCCCGGTGATCACGAACGACGAGCTGTACGCGGGCATCGACTACCAGCCGCTCAACCTCGGGATGTCGATGGGCCAGCTCCGCTTCTTCCACGCGGACGATCTCGCGGAGAGCTACCTCTCGTTCCGCGACATCGCCGTGCTCGACGAGGTGCCGAACGACATCTCCGTGTGCAGCGGCATCGTCACCGAGCAGTTCCAGACGCCGCTCTCCCACGTCAACGTGCTGTCCCAGAACCGCGGCACGCCCAACATGGGGCTCAAGGGCGCGTTCGACGACGAGGAGCTCCGCGAGCTCGAGGGCCGGTGGGTCCGGTTCGAGGTGAACGAGTTCGACTGGAGCATCGTCGAGGTGACGAAGGAGGAGGCCGACGCCTGGTGGGAGGAGCACAAGCCGAGCGAGGTCGGCGTGCCCGACCTCGACCTCTCCGTGACCGGGCTCTGGGACGTGGAGGACGTCCTCAAGATCGGGCCGAAGGAGACGCTCGGCATGGCGCTCGACAAGGCGATCCCCGCGTTCGGCGGCAAGGCGAGCCACTACTCGGCGTTCCCGCACATCGTCGACGAGGACTCCGGGGAGCCGCTGATCCCGTACCCCGACGCGTTCGCGGTCCCGGTCCGCTACTACTGGGAGTTCATGGAGCGGAACGGCTTCCTCGACTGGGTCGACGACATGCTCGCGGACGAGGAGTTCCAGGGCGATCCGGCGATCCGCGATCAGCGGCTCGCCGAGCTGCGCGAGGCGATGAAGTCGGCGCCCGTCGATCTCGGGTTCGCGAAGATGCTGATCCACAAGCTGAAGACCGAGTACCCGGGCATCCCGTGCCGGTTCCGGTCGAGCACCAACGCCGAGGATCTCGACGGGTTCACCGGCGCCGGGCTGTACGAGTCGAAGACCGGCGACCTGGACGACCCCGACGACAACGTGTTCGACGCGGTGCGCACCGTGTGGGCCGCGACGTGGCGGTTCCGGGCGTTCGAGGAGCGCGAGTACCGCTCGATCGACCACCGGAAGGTGGGCATGGCGCTGCTCGTCCACCGCTCGTTCCCGGACGAGGAGGCGAACGGCGTCGCCATCACGGCGAACATCTTCGACTCGGCGGGGCTCGAGCCCGGCCACTACATCAACGTGCAGAAGGGCGGCTTCTCGGTCGTGCTCCCGGATCCGGGGCTGACGACCGACCAGCTCCTCGTGTACTACGCCGTCCCCGGCAAGCCGATCGTCTACCTCGGCCACTCCAACCTCGTGCCCGACGACGAGAACGTGCTGGCGCGCGAGCAGGTCCTCGCCCTGAGCGAGAAGCTGAGCATCATCCACACCTTCTTCGCCGAGGAGTACGGGCCGAAGGAGGCCGGCGACTTCTACGGCATGGACACGGAGTTCAAATTCGAGGATGAGTGGATCGAACCGGACAACCCGTACGGGCTCGTCATCAAGCAGGCGAGGCCGTACCCGGGGTGGAATTCCGGCGGAGGAGGGTGAGATGAGACGCATTTCGACGGCAGGAGCGATTCTCGTCGCGGCGTGCCTCGCGTGGGGCTGCGGCGATGACGACGCGGCCGCGGGCGACGGCGGGACGGACACGGACACGGACTCGGACACCGACGCCGATTCGGATTCCGACGCCGGGATCGACACCGAGGGCCACGTGTTCGGCATCGACGGTCCGTGCGATCAGAACACGCTCGTCGGCGCGTTCGACGTCGCGTCCCGGGACACCGGGACCTTCCAGTACGCGGTGATCGGCGGATCGATCGCGGACTCCGTGAACTGGAACACGACGGCGCTGCTCCAGCAGGACGAGGGAGACTGCAAGCTCTACGAGTACTCGCTCTGGAGCTGCAGCCCCGCGTGCGAGGGCGGCGAGATCTGCAACAGCGAGGAGGACTGCGTGCCGTTCCCGGCGAACCTCGATTGGGGCACGGTGTACGTCGACGGCCTCGTGAAGTGGGTGCAGATGGATCCCGACACCAGCTTCAACTACCAGTACCAGGACATCGACAACCCTCCGTTCGTCGCCGACGAGCCGATCGTGCTGTGGGCCGAGGGCGGCGCCGGCACCGAGGAGATCTTCCTCGACGGCATGGGCGTCACGCCGCTCGTGGTCGAGAACAAGGACTACGTCATGTACGACGACGAGGACATGGAGGTG
This sequence comes from Pseudomonadota bacterium, assembly GCA_023229365.1. Taxonomy (NCBI): domain Bacteria; kingdom Pseudomonadati; phylum Pseudomonadota; species Pseudomonadota bacterium. The sequence goes on from JALNZK010000021.1 coordinate 32,000, forward strand.
ACCTGGACGCCGGCCGACGACGAGGCGGGCGAGATCTACGGCGAGTTCATGATCGACCAGCACGGCGCCTCCAAGATGTGGATCTACTGCAACTGGGAGGACGACGGCTCCGGGATCATCCCCGCGAACCTCGTGCACGAGCTGTACCTCGACCTGCTCGAGGCCCCCCTCCTCGGCTTCGCGACGGCCCGGCTCTTCCGGCGCACCGTCGACTCCGTCGAGCTGCCGCAGGGGTGCGCAGAGCTCCGCGTGCTGAGCCAGGTCCAGCTCAACCTCGACTACATCCCGCCCGTGAAATAGGCTAATCGCAGCCGTCGTCCGGGCAGTCGGCCTCGTTGTCGTTGTTCGGGTCGAGCGGCAGGACCGCGTTGACGTCGCAGGTCGCCGCGTCCTCGTCGCAGTCCGTGAGCGCGAGGACGTCGTCGCAGCCCGCGCCGTCCGCGAGCCGGATCATCTTGAAGTACTGGTGCGCCGGGCACTCCTCGGAGCGCGTGTCCGGCGAGCCCGTGTCGCAGACGCTCGTCGCCGCGATCACCGTCTGCTCGCTGAAGTTGTCGACGACGGCGCCCGCGATCGTGTTCCCGTCGACGATCTCCCCGTCGAGGCGCGCCCACCAGCGCTGCGTCACGTACGTGTCGCAATTGAGCAGGCCGGTCAGCGTGTTGGTCACGCCGGGCTGCCCGTCCTCGTCCTGATCGCACTCGACCCCGTCGCACTCGCCGCCGCACTCGTTCGTGACGCCGATCTCGGCCGAGTCGTTCGCCGGGAGCGGATCGCACTCCGCGTCGACGTCCGGGTTGCACTCGCCGTTGCAGAGATCGGCGCCGCGAACCTCGTAGACGATGTCCGAAACCCAGGGCGTGCCGGGCTCGCTCGACGCCACGGTCACGTGCCGCTCGTTGATCGCCATGTGATCCACGAAGTTCTGCGACACGCCCGACGTGTTGTTCCCGATCTCGACGCCGCACGCCCGGACCTTCAGCTTGAGCGCGCACAACTCCTCGTGCGCGGTGAGGTTGCCCGCGCCGTCGGTCGTCAGCGTCACGAGGTAGAAGTTGCGCGACGCGGTCCACTGATCGGCGGGCACGAGCGGAATGCCGACCTCCTGGATGATCGTGACGTTGATGAGGGCGCCCCACTTGCCGACGAGATCCGCGCCCGGCCCGGAGTCCGGTCCGGCGTCGAACTCCGTGTCCGAGTCGGTGTCCGAGTCGGTGTCCGTGTCGACATCCGAGTCGGTGTCCGTGTCGGTCGAGCCGCCGTCGAGGCCCGTGCCCTGCTTGCCGCCGCAACCGGCCGCCGCGAGCATCGTGACGAGCGCGAGGATCGGGGCCGTCGTGAAAACGAACCGGGGCGTCGGGATGCGTCGTGTCATCTGCGGTTCCCTTCCTTCGGGGCGTCAGTCGAAGACGACCCCCAACGTGAGCGCCAGGTTCAGGGCGAAACCTCCGAGTTCGTACCCCGGGAAGCCGGGGTTGTTTGTCTGCAGGCCTTGGCCGTCCGCGAGCGGGACCCCGTCGAAGTCCGTGACCGTGTCCGGCACCTCGTCGACGATCCCGCCCTGGTCCGCGCCGATGCGCGACTTGAGCACCGTGAGCTCGATCATCTGCCAGAGCTGAGCCGCGAGATCCGCGGTCACCGTGTGCCCGCGCACGTCGAACCGCCACCCGGCGCCGAGGCTGTACAGGAGCAGGTCGTTATCCACGTAGTTGTACCGGCCGGTCTGCGACGGCATCGGAGACGGGGAGTACGCGGCTCCCGCGCGCAGGGCGAACAGGTCGGTGATCCGCATCTCCGCGCCGGCCCTGACGCTGACCACGTCGTCGAAGCGCGGATCCTGCCAGCTCACCTCCTGCGTGTCGCCCGGCGCGACGGGGTGCGTCCACTGGTTGGCGTGGCGATCGAGGTAGTCGGACCACAGCTCCACGGTGCCGACGAGCTCGGCGGAGAAACGCTTGCGCTCGTAGGAGGCCGAGACGGCGATCTCCTTGGGCTTGTAGCCGAACACGTTCCTGTGGCTCTGCCCGAAGTTCTTCTTGAGCTCTCCGGTGTCCTCGATGTACCGCTCGCCGTTCCACACGCGGATGTCGATGTCGACGTCGACCGCGGTGTACGCCTCGTGGCGGTACACGACGCCGAGGCCGAGGCCGAAGGGCGTGCGGAACGCCAGCCCGACGATGGGCCGCACGATCGGGACGACCCGGCCGCCGGTGTTCAGGTACGAGTAGTCCCACGTGGTGCTCTCGGTGAGGAAGATGCGCGAGTCGAGCGCCATCGCGAGATCGATCTGGAGCGTCAGCCCGGCCGAGAACCAGTCGAGCGGCGAGAACGAGAGCCCGGGGTAGAACGTCATCGCGGAGTCGAACTCGCCGAACCGTTCGAAGTGGAGCCTGTTCGAGAAGTGCTGCTCGCGCTCGTCGTTGTACCATGTCCGTATGGATATGATCCCCGGCAGCGGCGTGGTGAAGCCGAGGCCGACCCGCAGATCCTCGTGGAAGATCGAACCGATCGCGACGATGGACAACAGCATCGTCGGGTCGATATCGGACGTGTCGCCGCGCTCGTGCGTGAACAGGCTCGTCGGCACCGGTCGATCGATGCCCCAACCGGACGGGTGGGACTGGTAGATGGAGTCCGGGATGTCGTAGCCCGCGGGCCTGTCCTTGGGACGGATGTGCAGGAAGCTCGGGCTCACCGAGAACGTCATCCACAGGCCGCCCTCGTGGAAAGACATGAACGCCGGGTTCGCGAGGAGCTGCCCCGGACCTCCGCCCGCGCCGGATCCCGCGCCGCCCATCGCGGCCGAACGCGCCTCGTTCCCGAACCAAGAGAGCGCGCCGGCGGACCTCGCCGGCTTGGGCGTCGCCAGGAGCGCCGTGAGGAGCGCCACCGCGGCGAGGATCTCCCGAGTCGAGCATCTGAAGGCGCACCTCTGCAAAGACAACCTCCACCGCGTCCGCGCCACGCGATAATTCCATAGAGTATGCAAAACGCCAGGCTGAGCGCAACAGCCGCCGACGCCTCGGCACGTCGAAATTGACCAATGCGGTGAAACTGTTTAGTTTTCTAGTGTCGTCGCTGTCGCGCTCGGCGAGGGGTATTTGGGGAATCGATGAGATGTCTTCCGGCACTCCTGATCGCTCTCGTGGTCGCGGTCGCGGCGCCTTGCGCCAGCGGCTCCGCGGACAAGTACGCCGGCCAGTGGAAGCGCGTCTCGGCGAGCACCTCCGTGAAGATCGGGAGCTGGGGAGAGAACTGCGGGCCGGAGCCGAAGTCCTACTCGAACTCGAGCGTTGTCGAGGTCGAGATCGTCGCGCAGGGCAACCACCTCGTGTTCACGAAGGGCGGCCTGCGGACCGACAGGTGCTCCTCGGCCAATCCGCGCTTGATCACGAAGAGCGAGAAGATCACGGGCGCGCGCTGGGAGAGGGTGTGCGAGACCGCCCCCGACGATTCGAAGTACGAACGCGACGAATACTTCTACGTGGCGATCAACGATAACCGTATCGAGTACAAGGTGAAGTCCGACTACGACTGGACGCTCAAGGGCGACCACTGCGTGCTGTCGCTCGAAGAGCGCCGCGTCTTCGAGCGGTCCGGCACGTCCCTCAAGGGCGAGCCCGTCGGCGCGAAGGAGCCTGAGACGCCTGCGCCGAGCCCCGAGCCCGAGGTCGCAGGCGAGGCGCCCCCTGCGTGCGAGCGGCAGGGCGAGATCATGCGGATCCAAGTCTTTCCGAGAGATGCGGAGATCGGTCCGGGCGAACGGATCTGCTTCAAGGCCTCGGGCTTCGACGCGAGCGGGTGCAGGTTCGACGCCGCCGCAGTCTGGCTCGCGCAGCAGAACGGCGTCGAGGTGGGCGGGTTGATGTCGCGCGGCGGATGCTTCCAGGCGGGAGCCACGGCGGCCGAGTCGGAGGGCGGCTACGAGGTGATCGCGATGGCCGAGGGGAAGAAGGCTTCGGCGTCCGTGCGTGTCGTCTTCCCAGATCTGAGCGACCTCCTCCATGTCCGGCTCGATCCCGCGAGAGAGCTCGGAGCGCCGGCGGCCGCGGGCTCCGAGGCCGGAGGGGCTTCGGGCCCGGCCGCGACGAACTCCACTCCGGCGCCGATCGCCGCGCCCGAACCCGCAGGCGCACCGCTGCTGCTCATCCTAGCCGTCTGCTTGGTCATCGTCGTGGCGGCGGGCGTGGTCATCATCGTAATCGTTTTTCGTAAAAGAACAGCCGCGCGCGTGGACGAAGACGACGAAGATGCTGACGGCGGTGCTTGGCCGAAGGCGCCGAAGCAGGACCCCTCGAAGGTCAGCTGTCCCAAGTGCGGGGAGATGCTGCCGGCTGGCTCGCGCTTCTGCCCGCTCGACGGCACGGCGATCGCGTCGCCGGGGAGCTCGCCGAGCGTCCCCCCGCCCGACGCGCCTGGGATGGTCTGCCCCAAGTGCCACAGAGGATACGGCTCCGACGCGCGCTTCTGCCCACACGACTCCGCGAGGCTGGTCCCCTATCCGGAGTGGCGTTCTGGCAGGCGGAGCGGGCGTTGAGCGAAAACGCATTTTAATGCATCAAGATCGATTTTCTTGCAGTACTCTCAGATCGTCGTCCGCGTATGCTCGTCTGTAGGTGAGAACGGCATTTTAAAGCCTGACCACCTTGATTCGATATGGTTGTTTACTTAATATGTGCAGTTGCGTTCGGCTGGTGTGCCTGTGGATGGGCGTAGGGGCACGCCGCTTCGATCGGTAGAGGCGGCAGAACAACCCGAGGAAGTGAAATGAAAATCGTTTGCGAGAATTGCGGCGCCAAGTACTCCATCGCGGATGAAAAGATCAAAGGCAAGATTTTCAAAATCCGCTGCAAGAAGTGCAACGAGTCGATAGTCATTCGCGGCGACGCCCAGGCCGAGGCCGCGGCGGCTGCGCCTCCCATGGCGGCACCGCCCCCGATGCCTGCGGCCGACGTCGGGGCCGACGACGGTGACGCCGAGACGCGCGTGTTCGACTATTCGGGTTACCAGCAAGGTGGCGCGAGCACGGGCGGCGAGGCCGTGTGGCACATCGTCGTCGAGGGCAACCAGCAGGGTCCGTACACGACAGACCAGATCAAGGAGTACCTCGCTGGCGGCAACTTGGACTGGGAGATGTTCATCTGGCGCGAGGGGTTCGACGACTGGAAACCGATTCGCGACGTTGCCGACTTCAGCGGTGGTGCACCGGCGGCGCATGCGCCCGCGGCGGTAGCGGCGGTCGCTGCGAGCCCGTTCGCGGCGGCTCCGGCGGCGGAGAGTGGCGGTGGCTTGTTCGACGCGCCGTCGGGCGGCGGAGGGGGCCTGTTCGACTCCCCGGCGGCGAGTGGCGGGGGTCTGTTCGACGCACCGGCGGGCGGCGGGGGCCTGTTCGACTCGCCGGCAGCGGCGGCGGCGCCGAAGGCCGGCGGCTTGTTCGATGCGAAGCCGACGGGCGGCCTCTTCGGAGGCGGTGCGGCGGCGGCGACCCCCGGCGACGTGTTCTCTTCCGCGGCCTCCTCCGGCGCGGCTGGCGATGCGGGTGGTCTGTTCGGAGGCGGTGGCGGCGGTGCGGCCGGCGGCGGCCTCTTCGACGGCGCTGAAGGCGGCGGGGATCTCTTCGGAGAGAGCCAAGACGCGGAGGCGGGTGGCGGAGGGATCTTCTCGTCGGCCGGCGCGGGTGCGCCCGCGGCCGCGAGCCCGCGCGTGAGCGCCGCCCAATCGATGATGACCGGGCAGCGCAACGAGAACTCGGTGCTGTTCTCGCTGTCCAACCTGCAGGCGCTGGCGAGCTCAGCGGAGGCGCCGGCGGCGAAATCCGGCGGCGGCTTCTCGATGGGCGGCGAGGCGTCCGGCCTCATCGACATCCGCTCGATGGCGAGCTCGATGGGCGGACCCGAGAAGACCGGTCTCGACGATTTGATTTCCATAGGTGGTGGAGGGTTCGCTCCGTCGCTTGGCGCGCCGGTCCTCGCGGCGCAGCACACCGGCATAAGCCTCGGGGCGAAGATCGGGATCATCGGCGGCGGCGTGGCGGTGCTCATCGCGGCCGTCGTCGTGGTGGTCGTGTTGCTGCAGCCGGAGGAGCCCAAGGCCCCGACCGTCAACAACGCCGAGGTGGAGGCGCTCAAGGCCCAGATCGCCGCGCTCATGGCGAAGGGCGGGACCACGCAGGACGTCGCCGCGCTCCAGAACAAGCTCAACCAAGCGGAGCAGGATCAGTCGTCGGGCGGTTCGGAGCAGGACACCGCCGCGGCCGGCAGCGAGAAGGCCGGCGAGACGAAGAAGGCCGGCGAGACGAAGAAGGCCGGCGAGACGAAGAAGGCCGGGAGCGGCGGCGGCGGCGGAACCAAGGACAAGGGTGAGACCAAGGACACGGCGAGCGGCGGCACCGGCGGAAGCTCGGCCGCGAGCACCGACACCGGAACGAAGCCGAAGAAGGGCGGCGTCGACGAGCTCGACGACCTGCTCGGCGGCTCTGGCGGAGGCACCGCGAAGAAGAAGGAAGAGCCCAAGGCAGGGGGGACCACCGGCGGCGGCAGTGCCGGCGGCGGCGGCAGCTTGCCGGCGAAGCTCGAACGCCCCCAGGTTCAGGCGGGGATGAACGCCGTTTCGGGGGCGGTTTCGAAGTGCGGCCAGGGGCAGACCGGCACTGTCACCGTCCAGGCGACGATCGCCCCGACCGGGCGCGTCACGAGCGCGACGACGACCGGCACCTTCGCGGGGACCCCGGCCGGGCTCTGCGCTGCGCGCGCCGTCCGCGGAGCGCGGTTCCCGCAGACGCAGAGCTCGCTCACCGTGACCTACCCCTTCAAGTTCTAGCCGGCGCCCGGCGGAACCGGGCCTCTCGGACGATCAGCTCCGGGCGAGGAACGCGAGGCACGACAGCACGCCGTAACCGGTCGCGCCGCGCGGGCACAACGGCGTCGCGTGCTCCGCGCGCGCCGGTCCGGCGATGTCGACATGGAGCCACGGGATCTCCGCCTTGACAAACCGCTTCAGGAAGAGGCCCGCCGTGATGGTGCCACCGAACCGTCCGCCCTGGTTCTTGATGTCCGCGACGTCGCTGCGTAGATCGCGCTCGAGCTCGTCCGCGAGCGGGAGCCGCCAGGCGAGCTCGCCGGCCGAACCGGCGGCTGTCTCGAAACGCCGTGCGAGGGCGTCGTCTGATGTGAGAAACCCGGCACGGCAAGGGCCGAGCGCGACCGGACAGGAACCGGTCAGGGTCGCGAAATCCACGATCTCGTCCGCGCCGAGCTCGCTGGCGTAGGAGAGCGCGTCGGCGAGGAGCAGCCTCCCTTCGCAGTCGGTGTTGACGATCTCGACGGTCGTGCCGGAGTAGCCCTCGACGACGTCGCCGGGCCGGCTCGCGCCCGGACCGACGCCGTTCTCGGCGAGCGGGATCAGTGCGTGGATTTCGGCGTCCACGCCCAGTTCCGCCGCCGCGCAGACCGCCGCGAGCACGAGCGCGCCGCCGGCCATGTCGGTCTTCATGTCGGACATGGATCTGGCGGGTTTGATGCAGAGCCCGCCGGAGTCGAAGGTCACCCCCTTGCCGACCAGCACGACGCGTCGGCGCGCGCGACGCGTCGGCTTGTACGTCAGGTGGACGAGCCGCGGTTCGACCCCGGAGCCCACCGCGACGGCGAGGACGAGGCGCATACCGCGCCGCTCGAGCTGCGCCGCGTTCCACACGCGGCAGACGAGCTTCTTCTCCCGCGCGATCCGCCTGGCCGTCGCCGCGAACTGTGACGGGCCGAGCGAGCTCGCGGGCTCGTTTACGAGATCCCTGCAGAGGTTGACCGCAGCGGCTCGGGCAGCGGCCTCGTGGAACGCGGCCCGAGCGGCGGATCGTCCGGAGGTCGCGTGGATCCCGACGGCGAACTTGCGGATCTCCGCGCCGGTCGCGGGCTTCGAACGGTGTGCGTCGAACCTGTAGCTCGCGAGGTGCAGCGCCTCGACCGCCCAGCCGAGGAGCTGTGAGGCGTCGGCGTCCACGAAGAGCGCGGCGGTCTTCACCCGTTGCCTGGTCGCGACGACGTACGCCTTTGCCACGGCATCCCTGACCGCCGCCGCAGCTGCCCCACGGTCGCCGAGCCCGATCACCGCGACCCGGCGCGTCCGACCGCCGAGATCGCCGCGCCATTCGAGCACGCGGGCTTCCTGTCCCTTGAACGACTCCTCCGACGCCTGCGCGCGGATGGCGCCATCGCTCCGCCCGTCGAGGTCGTGAAACGCCCGGTTGTCCGCGCCCTCGCGGAAGAGCACGACGACGAGCGCGGCGTCGCACGCATCCATCCGCTTTCCGGTCCATTCGACTCGCATCTTCCCTGCTCCCGCCCCCCGGCGGCCATCCAAGATGCCCGGCGGGTCCCGCTTTGTCAAACGCCGGCGGCGTCCGGCGCCGGCCGCCGGCGGCGCCGCCGCGCGAGGCGATTCCCGGAGCGCCGTTTCGGCGATCCGCTCCTGGCACGCGACGTGCAAAGTGCGTCCGCGTGCTCGTCGCGACGGAGCCGGAGCGGAGGCAAAAAAAAAGGAGACGGAGATTGGAAGCGAAGGAAGAAGGGGAGCCCGCCGCTCGCCGCGTGATGAAGATCTACACGGTGATCGAGAAGCCGGGGGCGAGCAAGGGGATCTGGTTGGAGATCGGGGTCGCCACGGAAAACCGCGACGGCTCGATCTCCGGGAAGCTGGACTGCCTGCCGGTGAGCGGCAGCATCCAGGTGCGACAGTGGGAGCCGCGGCGCTACGACAACGGTGACAGGCGCCGCGCGGACGAGAAGGCCGCGGGGAGCGGCTACAACCAACCGCCGTTCAGGCGGCCAGGAGGAGAGAGATGAAGAAGGCCAACAGCATCGTGATCGCGTTCGTGGTTATGTCGGCAATCTGTGCGGCGGGCGGCGGCGCGCTCGCCGCCGAGGCGGGATCCGCGGCGAACGCCGTCGTGAACATCAACACCGCCACGGTCGCCGAGCTCTCGCTGCTTCCGGGCGTGGGGCCGTCCAAGGCCGAGGCGATCGTGAAGTACCGCGCCGAGAGGCCGTTCAAGCAGGTCGACCAGATCATGCGCGTGAAGGGCATCGGCAAGAAGAGCTTCCAGTCGATGAAGCCCTACCTGGCGGTCGAGGGGCCGACGACGCTCAAGTCCAAGGTCAAGCTGAGCAAGTAGCGATCAGGGTTGGACGCCGGGCAGGGTGCGCTCGAGCAGCGCGGCCAGCTCTTCCGGGAGCTTGTCGAGGAGCTTGAGCCGCGTGTACGCGGGAACGAACGACGGATCCAGGTCGATCGCCTCTCGGAGGTAGCGCAGGGCGCCGCGATCGTTGCCCTGATCGATGTTCGCGACGGCGTATGAGTACGACAGCTCGGCGTCCTTCACCCCCGACTTGTACATCTCGAACGTCACGCCGAACGCCTTGAACACGAAGGCGCCGCCGCGATCCAGGTTCATCCGGACGAGGGCGATCTTGGCCGCCCAGGACTCGTCGATCCCGACACCCTTGACGACCTTGTCGGCCGCGCTCGAGAGCGTGCGATCCGCGTTGCCGCGGTCCCCCTTGGCGCTCTGCGCCTTCGCCTTCAGCTCCGCGATCTCCGCGGCCCAGCAGCCCGCCGTCGGGAACGCCGCCTCCGCGCTCGCGATGACCTCGTCGAACTTTTCCGCCGCGAGATCCCGCTCCATGAGCGCCACGGCGATTCCGGGCTCCTTCGCGTCGGCGCCCTCGGCCAGGGCGGCGTCGAGCTCCGCCGTGGCGCGTTCGGGCGTCTTCGATCGCCTGAAGGCCGCGATGCGCAGGCCGGCGCACTCCGCGCTCTTGCACGGAGCGAGCACCTCCACCGCGCGCTCCGCGAGCCCCATGGCGGTGTACGCATCCGCAAGCGCCGCGAGGATCCCCGTGCCCTCCGGCTCGATCTTCGCGACCTCGTCGAGCTCCCCGACGGCCGCCTCGCGCCCCTCGGTGAGCCAGATCGCGAGCGCCCTGTCCACGCGCGCGCGAAGATCCCCTTCGCTCGCCGCCACCGCCGCGTCCGCGGCCTTCCGCAGCGCGGCGGGCGCGATGTGGCCGCGCATCAACCGCGCCGAGAGCGCCGCGACGCAGGGGACGTCCCGCTTCGCCTTGGACTCGAAGGCGGCCTGGAGTCGGTTCACGCTCCAGGCGTGCCACGCGCGGATGGCGTCCGAGCACGCCTCCTCCTCGAACCGCTCCGCGAGCGCCGAGACCCCCTTCGCGTCGCCCCTGCGCCGCAGCAGATCGTGCATCTCGAGGGCGACCCACTGGAGCCTGGCGTCGATCGAAGCGGGCATCGCCGCCTTCGCGCCCTCGGCGTCGCCGCTCCGTACCGCGAGGATCCAGGCGAGCTCGCCGGAGGCGCCGGGTTTCATCGCGGCGATCGTCTTCGATGCCGCGGCGACGTGGTGCAGGTCCAGGTGGCAGCGGGTCTTGATGCTCGCGATCTCGACGCACTTCCGCTCGTCCGCGGAGGAGAGGATCTCGAGCGCGGCGGCCGGGCCGTCCTCGCGCCTGATCGCGAGCGCGTACCACGCCAGCGTCTTGTCCGACTTCTTCTTGGCGAGGGAGGCGCGCAGGTCGGCGACCGCCTCCTTCGTGTCGCCCGACGCGAGGTTGGTGCGGCCGGAGAGGAGGAAGCCGAAGGCGCCGATGTTCGCCGGCGCGTCGCCGAAGTGCGACTTGAGCGTCGAGATGTCGTCGAGCAGCGCGGCCGCCTGCGCGGGGTCGGCGACCTCGTCCCATTCCGGCAACCGCACGGCGATGGAGCCGAGCGCGCCGATCAGGTCCCCGGGGGAGAGCGTCAGCAGCTCGGCCGAGTACCCCTTCACCGCGAGGATGTCGCCGTCGTCGATCGCGTTCAGGAGCGCGATCTGCGCGGTCGGGAGGTAGTGCGGCGAGCTCTGCCGGAGGTCGGCGATCGCCTTCGCCTCGTCGTCGGCGCGGCCGAGCGCCCGGAACGCCCAGGCGCGAACGAGCCCGAGCCGCGGATCGCCGGGGAACGTCTTGAGCCCCTGGTCGGCGAGCCGGATCGCCTGCTCGTCGCGCCCGTCGAGGTGCTCGGCGCCGGCGCGGGCCGCCAACCCGAGCGCCGTCGTGTCGTTCTCGATGAGCGCGAGCGACGGGGACGCGGCCTGCCGGTACTTGTCCTTCGGGCCGAACAGCTCGGCGAGGAGGACGGAGTGCCACGCGTTGGCGGCCTGAGCGTTCCGGCGGCCGGCATGGCGATCAGCGAGCGCGGCGAGCGCCTTCTCCATCGCGACCAGGCCGTCCATCTCGGCCTTCGATTCGACCGCCGCGGCCTCCTCGATCTTGTTCTCCACGCTGCGGGCGACGAGCCTGTCGTTCGTGAAGACGCCGATGACGGCGAGCAGCAGCACGACGATCGCGACGAAGAGCGGCCACCGGATCTTGCGCCAAAGCCGGACGGATTTGGGCATCGCCAGGACGGGGATGCTCTCCCCGCTCCTGTTCGGGTTCAGCAGCTCGGCACGAGCCTGCACGTCGCGAATGAAGGAGGGTGTGTCGTCGCGACTCTTCTTGTCCCTCCAAGCGGAATCGCGTTCCTGGAAACCCGGCTTGTCGCTTCGACTGCCCATCTCTTGCTTCGTTCACACCTGCCCGGCCGGCCGCCCGTCCCTACTCGCCCTTGTTTTCGGCCCGGCTGCGAATCGCGGCGCCCTCGGTCTCGAGGGTGCGGCGTCTCTCGATGGCGCCGATCCTCGACCTGGCGGAGTCGGGGAAGCTCTTCGCGTCCGCGTGCGCCTCCGCGTACTCGAGGAGCTTCTTCCACGCGTCGTACGCGGCGTCCCAATCGCCGCTCTTTTCCTGCACCACGGCGGTGGCGAACATCGCCTTCGCGTGGAGGACGACGTCCTTGTCCCCGGCGATCGTGGCCGCCGTGTTGAGCGCCGCGACCGCCTCGGGGAATTCGCCGAGCTTCGCCTTCGCCGCGCCGATGAAATAGTACGCCGCCGCCTTGCCGCTCGTCGCTTCCTTGGCCGCCTCGTACTTCTCGAGCGCGCCCTTGGTGTCACCGCTCACGTACAGCTTGTGGCCGGCCGTGAGCATGGCGTCGTAGGAGCTGCCGACCGGCACATCGGCGAGGGCGACGGCCGGGATGGCGACGAGCGCGAGGGCGACGGCGGATGCGCGCAGCATGGATCCTCCTCTACGAAATGGATACGAAAACGTGGACACTATACTCCAAAACACCTTGCCGGGCTACAGGTTACCTCGGTCGAGGAGAACGCGCAGAGCCTCCTCGATGACCGGCGCCCAGTACCGCCAGCCGTGCCCTCCGTCGTACTCCGTGAAGACGTGATCGATGCCCAGCGCCGCCAGGTGGTCGCGGAAGTGCTTCGTCGTGCGGAGGAATTCGGGATCCTCGCGCGACCCGGCCGCGAGGAAGATCCGCTGGTCGAAAGCAGCCTTCCTGCGCTCGGCGATCTCGTAGATGTTGTGCGCGTCGAAGAACTCCTGGTCGCTGCCGTCGCTGAAGACGCGCTCGAGATCCACGAAGAAGCGCATCCGCGAGGTGCGGAGCAGCCGCTTCGCGTCCGCCTCGTCGAGGAGGAGCCCCGAGAGGCTGCCGCACCCGCCGAACAGCTCCGGGTGGCGCATGCCGATCTGCAGCGCGCCGCCGCCGCCCATCGACACGCCGAGGATGACGCGGCGCTCGCGGGTCGGGCGCACGCCGAGGAGCGCCTCGGCCGCGGGGAGCACCTCCTCGAGGATGTAGTCCTCGTAGGGGTGGCTGCCGTCGTGCCAGTTGGTGTAGAAGCCGCGCTCCCCGTCGGGCATGGAGAGGTGGGCCCGCGGGACGCGGCCGCTCTCCATGGCGTCGAGCAGGCGGGCGGAGAGGCCGAACCTGTCGAGGGAGCGGTGATCGTCGCCCATCCCGTGGAGCAGGACGACGATCGGCAGATCGCGCGGATCGACGTCCGGGGCGGCGGGCGCGCGCAGCACCGAGAAGCCGAGCTCCTCGTCCAGGATCTCGGATCGCACCTCGCCGTACTCCAGGCGGGGCTCGGGCGCGGCGCAGGCGCAGAGCGCGGCGGCGAGTATCGGGATGGCCCGCATCGAAGATCCATAGCACGCATTTTTCTCCTCGCGGCGCGAAGGCCGTTGTGTGCCATACATTTGTATGGTATCAGGGATCCAGGTGCCGAGAGGAGGTCCCGCATGTCCCCGAAGACGCCGCCCGGTCAGACGAGACGCCAGGTCCTGAAGTTCGTCCGCGAACGCCTGCTCGCCGGTCGGCCGCCCACCGTGCGCGAGGTCCAGGAGGCGTTCCGCTTCCGCTCCGTGCAGTCGGCCCGGGAGCACCTCGAGGGGCTCGTGGCCGAGGGCAAGCTGGTCAAGGAGAGCGGCGTCGCCCGCGGATACCGGCTGCCGCCCGCCTCGGTGTTCGGCACGCCGGCGCTCGTGCCGCTGCTCGGCCGGGTCCAGGCCGGCGACCTCACGGCCGCGATCGAGGAGCCCGACGGTGGATACATCAGCGTGCAGGTCCCCTCACTCGACGAGGGGCTCTTCGCGCTGCGCGTCCGCGGCGAGAGCATGAGCGGGGCCGGCATCCTCCCCGGCGACGTCGTCGTGGTGCGGCGGCAATCCACCGCGTCCTCGGGCGACATCGTCGTGGCGCTTGTGGGCGACGAGGCGACCGTCAAGCGGTTGCGGCGGGTGCGCGGGCGCGCCGAGCTCCACCCGGCCAACCCCGCGTTCGCGCCGATCGTCCCGGCACAGGGAGAACTCGCCGTCCTCGGCGTGGTGATCGAGGTGCGCCGCTACCTGGAGGGGCCGTTCGCGGCCGCCCGCTGATGCCGCGCCCGGCGCCCTCGCTCGCCGACATCCTCGACGCCAGGCACGTCGACCGGGGCGCCGCGAGCGCCCGCCGCTCCGCGCCGAGCTGGGGCCTCGACGCCCTGGCCGGGAGGCTCGTGGAGCTCGCGGCCGGGGACGAGCCGGCCCAGCTCACGGCGGCGTTCACGGCGGTGCGGGGCGCGCAGCGGCGCGGAGAGATCGCGGCCTGGGTGACCTCGGAAAAAAGCAGCTTCTTCCCGCCGGACGTCGCCGCGGCCGGGGTCGATCTCGGCGCGTTGATCGTCGTCCGCCTCTCGTCCGCCGCGCAGATCCCGCGCGCCGCGGACAGGCTGATCCGCTCCGGAGCGCTGGGCCTGGCCGTCCTCGACCTGGCCTCCGACGACGGCGCCGCCGCGCCGTTCCCCGCGGCGTACGAGTCGCGGCTCGCGGGCCTCGCGCGCCGGCACGGGACCGCCGTGATCCTCCTCGCCGACGCCGATCGGGGGATGCGCCTCGGGCCGCTCGTCTCCCTGCGCGGCGAGGCGCGGCGCCGCGGCGAGCATCGGCTCGAGATCCGGATCGTGCGCGACAAGCGGGGCGCTTCGGGGACGATCCACGCGGAGCCGTGCCGTGGACCGGCTGGCCTGCGTTGACCTCCCGGCGCTGCCGCTGCAGCTCCTCGGCCGCCGGCACCCGGAGTGGAAGGGCGCCCCGGCCGCCGTCGTGGCTCGGGACGCGCCGCAGGGGGAGATCCTGTGCGCCGACGCCGAGGCGCGCAGGCTCGGGGTGAGCCCCGGCCAGCGCTACGGCACCGCGCTCGCCTTGTGCCCGCAGCTGCGCGCGGGGACCGTCCCGGCCGCGGAGGTGTCGCGCGCGGCGGGGGAGGTCGCGGATCTCCTCGCGCGGTTCTCGCCCGGGGTCGAGCCGTCGGCCGACGCGCCGGGGGTCTTCTGGCTGGCCGCGTCCGGCCTCGAGCGGCTGCACGATTCGGCGACGGCCTTCGCGCGAACCGTGCGGGCCGCCCTCCGGGAGATCGGCTTCGAGGCGAGCGTGGCCGTCGGGTTCAGCCGGTTCGGCGCCTACGCCCTGGCCCGGTCGGTCCAGGGCGCCGTCGCGACGCGCAGCCCCGAAGAGGAGCGCGCCGCCGCCGGGAGGACGGCGCTCGCGGGCTACGACCTGCCGCCGTCCGCGAGGGGAGCGCTCGCGCGGCTCGGCGTCGTCACGATCGCGCAGCTCCTCGCGCTGCCGCCGGACGGGCTCCTCACGCGCTTCGGCCCCGAGGTGCACGCGCTCGCCCTCCTCGCGCGGGGGGATGCGTGGCGGCCGCTCGCGCCCAGGGCGCCTTCGGAGCGCTTCGCCGCGGAGATCGCGCTCGACTACGCCGACGCGGACGCCGAGCGGCTCGGGTTCCTCGCCAAGGGGCTGCTCGACCCGATCCTCGCGCGGCTCGCCGCCCGCAGGGAGGCGGTCGCCGAGCTTGAGCTGCGGATCGATCTGGACCACCACCCGCCGCTCCTCGCGCGGCTCCGACCCGCGGCGCCCACCCTGGACGCGCGCGTGCTCGTGGAGCTCGTGCGCCTGCGCCTCGAGGCCACGGAGCTCGGCGCGGGGGCGGTCGGCATGGCCTTGGAGGCGCGCGCCGTCGAGGCCGATCCCGAGCAGCTCCGCCTGTTCGCCGAGCGCGGGAGACGCGATCTCGACGCGGCGAACCGGGCGCTCGCCCGGCTGCGCGCGGAGCTCGGCGACGCGGCCGTGGTGCGGGCGCGGCTCACGGAGGGGCACCTGCCGGAGGCGCAGTTCGCCTGGGAGCCGCTCGATCGCGCCGTCTTCCCGTCCTCGGGCAGCGCGGCGGCTCTCCCCATGCCGCTCGTCCGCCGGATCCGCGCCCGCCCGACGCCGCTCGGCACGCGTCCGGCGGGCGGCCCGCAGGGGATCCACCTCGGCGGCCTCGCGGACGCGCCGGTGAGCCGGGCGGACGGGCCGTACGTGATCTCCGGCGGCTGGTGGCAGCGCGAGGTGCACCGCGAGTACTACTTCGCGAAGACGAAGAACGGCCGGATCCTGTGGGTGTACTTCGACCGCCGCCGCCGCCGCTGGTTCCTGCACGGCGAGGTGGCGTGACGGAGTCTTGATCAATGAAGTAGGAAAAACTACTTTGATGGTAGGAAAGCGAGGCGCGCCCATGAAGGCGATCGTTTCCGAAAAAGGGCAAGTCACGATCCCGATGGCGCTCCGCCGCAGGCTCGGCATCAGCGCGGGAACCGTGATCGATTTCGAGGCCGCCGAGGGACGGCTCGTGGGCGAGAAACGGGAGCTCTCGGAAGATCCGGTGGCCGCGGTCACCGGTATCGTCAAGCGCGCGAGAGGGGTGGACGACTACCTCTCCCGAACGCGGGGGCCGGTCGAATGATCACCGCCGTCGACACCTCGGTCCTGCTCGACGTCTTTGCTGCGGATCCCGCGCATGTCGAAGCGTCCCAGCGCGCTCTCAGGCGCGTCATACACGAGGGGGCGATCATCGTTTGCGACGTCGTTTTGGCCGAGTTGCGGCCGTGGTTCGCGACCCGCGAGGCGTGCCTCGAAGCGCTCGAGACGCTCGGTGCGACCTTCGTACCGTCCGGCCGCGATGCGGCGCTGACAGCAGGGGAGGCGTGGCGCGCCTATCGGAGGAGCGGCGGGAAGTGCGACCACCTGATCCCGGACTTCCTCGTGGCCTCTCACGCGAAGCATCACGCGGAAAGGCTCCTCACTCGTGATCGGGGCTTCTACCGCAGGTGGTTCAAGGGGCTCTCCGTCATGGAGCCCGCGTAGATCGATCAGCGCAGCTGCCGACTACAGCCTTGTGGAACCCGGGAACCGTCCCTATAATTCCCCTTCCCAAGTTGGGGGACGGATCGCGGGAGCACCATGGCCAATTCGTATCGCTACGGAGACTACGCCCGCGAGATATCCGCGACCCACAAGTCGCTGAGCTACAACGACCTCGTACCCAAGCCGACCACCGACGAGCACGGGCGGGCGATCCCGTCGGCCGCGCCGCGGCTTGTTTTGCGCCTGGTGGACGTGTTCAGGATACTGAAACCCTACGTGAGCGTCCGCGCCGTCGAACAGCTGAGGGCGGTCGTGCCGCTGGCGCTGGGGCTCGTCCTCTTCCAGATCCTCATTCTGCAAGGCCGGATCGAGGATCGGTACGTCGTGGTCGCCGGGATCTGCGCCGTCATCGTCGGGCTGATGCTGTTTCTCGAGGGGCTCAAGGTCGGGCTCATGCCGTTCGGCGAGGCGATCGGCGACTCGCTCCCGGCCAAGCTCCCCCTCCCGGCAGTCCTGCTCGTCACCCTGCTGCTCGGGGTCGGCGTCACCTTCGCGGAGCCGGCGATCGGCGCGCTCAAGGCGGCGGGCTCGATCATCCGCGTGGAGCAGGCGCCGTACCTCTACGCGCTGCTCAACCAGTGGTCGACGGCGCTGGTGCTCGTCGTCGGAGCCGGGGTCGGGGTGGCGGCCGTGCTGGGGACCTTGCGGTTCCTCTACGGGTGGCGGCTCGCCAGGATCATCTACGCGACCATCATCCCGACGATCGGCCTCACGATCTACGCCATGCTCCACCCGCACCTCTCGGCCATCGTCGGCCTCGCCTGGGATTGCGGCGCCATCACGACGGGTCCGGTCACCGTGCCCCTCGTCCTCTCCCTCGGCATCGGCGTGAGCGCGGCCGCCGGGAGGGGCGGTTCCACCATCTCCGGGTTCGGCATCGTCACGTTGGCCTCTCTGTTCCCGATCCTGTTCATCCTGATCCTGGGCATCGTGCTCGTGAACGCCTACACGCCAGATATGATCATCGACGGGGCGCGGGCCGCCGCCGCCGCCGCGGCCTCGCAGACGTCGATCCCGTGGTACGCCCGGACCCCGGGCGCCGAGATCGTCATGGGCCTGCGGGCGATCGTGCCGCTCCTGCTCTTCCTCATTCTGGTCATGAAGGCGGTCCTCCGGAAGAAGATCAGGAACCCGCAGATCGTCGCGTACGGCGTCACCCTCGCCGTGCTGGGCATGATCGTCTTCAACCTCGGCCTCACCTACGGCCTCGCGAAGCTCGGCAACCAGGCCGGCGGGCTCATGCCGGCGGCGTTCGCGGCGATCGACGCGGTGGCGCAGTCGCCCATCTACACCTACTCCCTCGGCATCGCCATCGCGCTCGTGTTCGCCTGGGCGCTCGGTTTCGGCGCCACCCTGGCGGAGCCCGCGCTGAACGCCATGGGCAGCACGGTCGAGAACATGACGAACGGCGCCTTCCGCAAGTCGTTCCTGTCGTTCTCGGTGGCGGTCGGCGTCGGTCTCGGCATCGCGCTCGGCGTGACCAAGATCGTTTTCGACGTGAAGATCGCGTACCTGCTCATCCCCGCCTACGCGGCGGCCGTGCTCCTCACCGCCTTCTCGGACGAGGACTACGTCAACGTGGCGTGGGACAGCGCCGGCGTCACGACCGGCCCGGTCACCGTGCCGCTGGTCCTGGCGATCGGCCTCGGGTTGGGTGACGCGGTCAGCGTCGTAGAGGGCTTCGGGATCCTCGCCATGGCCTCGGTTTGCCCGATCGTGTCGGTCCTGGCGACCGGGCTCTTCGTGCAACGGCGGATCCGGCGGCGGGCTGCGGAGAGGGCACAGGTCGCGCTATCGGAGGTCAAGTCGCTATGAGCGAGAGGGAGATCACGGTGCTCACGGACGTGGCGCTGGTCACGTGCGTGGTGCAGAAGGGGGGCGCCGACGCGGTGGTCGAGGCGGCCCGGCAGGCCGGTGCGCAGGGTGCGACCGTCCACTACGCCCGTGGGTACGGCGTGCGCGAGCGGCTCGGCATCCTCGGCGTCGCGGTGGACGTGGAGAAGGAGGTCGTCGACATTGTCGTGTCGACCGATCAGACCGATCGCGTCATGGAGAGCATGTACCTGGCCGGCAAGCTGGACACCCCAGGGATGGGGTTCATCTGCGTCCGCCCGCTCGAGAAGGCCGCGACGTACGTCCCGCGGAACGTTCTCGAGCGGCTCGAGCGGAAGTGCGAGGAGGCCGATGACTGACGGTGCCGCCGCACGCCGGTGGTCGAAGGAGCTCGCCCGGCCGAGCCGCGCCGTCGTCTGCGTTCTGCCGCGCGGGGAGGCGCTGCCGATCCTCGAGGCGCTGCGCGTCGACAAGGGCGTCGCCACCGCCTTCCTGCACAACGCCCGCGGCGCGGCGTTCGCCGGGGGGGGGCGGAGGAGCGGCATGGGGCGCGAGGCGGAGAAGGACATCCTGACGGTGTTCGCGCCCGAGGAGCGCGCGGACGAGCTGTTCGAGTACCTCTACGAGAAGGTCGGGATCGCGGAGCGCCCGCAGGCGTTCCTGTACATGGAGAGGCCGGCGGCGGTGACGCCGTTCGCGCTGCCTGGGCACGGCCAAGGGCCCTGCTAGCGGGCCTCGGCGACCCGGGGCGCGTTGCGCGCACACGCTTCGTTTCACCGCGGTGAGATGCTATATAGAGCGGACTGACCATCTCGCGGCGCGAGGGGAGGGGCCTGATGTTCGAACCGGCGAAACCGGTGATAGGCGGCGGGAGAAGCGGCCTGGCGGAGCTCCTCAAGGCGGGGTTCGTGTCCCCGTTCGCGCGGCTTTACGACAACCTGCGGCTCTTCCGCCGCGAGGGCGTCTCCTTCTATCTCCTGTTCCTTTTCGCCCTCGTCGTCGTGAGCGGGCTGGTGTTCGTCGCCGTCGCGACCGACGGCTTCGGGGCGCTCCTGCGCCCGCGCGCGATCGCCGCGGACCGGGCGCTGACGATCGTCGTCCTCTGTCTCGCGATGGCGTTCGCGGTCCTGCTCGGCGCCAACATCACCTCGGCCCTCACGGCGAGGAAGATCAAGGAGGTGAGAGGTTTGAACCACGCCGTGAATCAAAGGAAGCACCTCCTCGTGCTCGGCTGGAAGGAGCGCATGGCCGATCTGCTCGAGGGGCTGCTCGCGGAACGCGACCTGGGCGCCGAGAACGTCGTCGTCGTCGCGGACATCGACGCCGAGCGGGCCGAGGACCTGATGTCGGATCCGGATCTCACCGGCGTCCGCGTGGTCCGCGGGCCGCACTACGCCGAGAAGACGCTCAAGCTCGCCGCGCCGGACAAGGCGAGCGCGGTGCTGCTGCTCGCCGACGAGTCGAAGCCCGGGAGCAACGACTTCGAGATCGACTCCCGCACCGTGATGGCCGCCCTCGTCCTCGCGAAGCACGTCCGCAACGCGCACGTGGTCGCGGAGCTCCTCGACGAGAGCCACGAGGCGTTCCTGCGCAACTCGCGGATCGTCGACGAGATCATCTACCCGCGGAGGTACGGCGGGCAGCTGCTCCGGCTCGCCATGGACGGCATCGGGCTCGTGAACACGTTCAACGCGCTCGTCCAGGGGCAGGGCGAGGGGCAGGTCGTCACGTGCCGCATCCCGGACGCCCTGATCGGGCGGCCGTTCGCCGAGCTGCGCGCCGAGATCGGCCGCGAGCGGCCGGGCGCCCTGGTCATCGGGCTCGTCGAGCACACGGGCAAGCACGCCGAGCGCAAGGCCGAGGCGCTGCGCGAGGCCCAGCGCACCCCGGACGTCAAGCGGCTCGTCGAGAACCTGAAGGCGGTCAAGACGCTCGTCGCGAACCAGCCGCGGCTGAACCCGCCGGAAGATCACGTCGTCAAGGCGAACACCCTGGCGATCGTCATCGAGCGGAAGGAGGGTTGAGATGGAGCCCACGCTTCAAGAGCGGCTCGCCGCGATCCCGATCTTCGCCCGCGCCTTCGCCGAGTGCCCGAAGGACGCCGAGCACCTCGTCGGGGCGCTCGTCGCGCACAGGTTCGAGCCGGGCGCCGTCATCCTCGAGGAGGGCGAGGAGGGGACGTGCTGCTACATCCTGCACCGGGGCCGCGTCCGCGTGGAGAAGAAGACGCCGCAGGGCGACACCTACCCGGTCGCGATGATCGACGCCGGCGCCAACGCCGTGTTCGGCGAGCCCGCGCTCCTCGCGACCGATCGCCGCGGCGCGGCGGTCGTCGCCGAGACCGAGGCCCAGTGCTACTCCCTGTCCAAGAACGACTTCGACGCCATGGGGGACGAGCACCCGCGCCTCGGCCTGCTCATCACGCGCGAGGTCGCCCGCGTCCAGGCGCAACGGCTGACGAAGACCAACAACGATCTCGTCACCATGTTCACCGCGTTCGTGTCCGAGATCGAGGACGGGTAGAGGAGGCTAGAGGTTCTTCTCGAGGAGCCGCATCGCCTCGTCGATCTCCTTCGTCGTCACGTTGAGGCAGCCGCGGAAGCGGACCGACTTCGTGCCGCTCGCGAGCGTCGCGAGCCCGGCATCCCAGCACTTCGTCCGCAGCTCGTTGCGGGCCGCGGTGTCCTTCATGTCGAACGCGACGAAGAGGCCCTTGCCGCGGACGTTCGAGATCCTGCCGCCGCTCTTGGCCGCGAGGCCGTTCAGGTTCTCGAGGAAGTACGCGCCCACCTTGGCCGCGTTCTCGACGAGGCCGTCCTCCTGGATGATCTCGGCGTACTTGACGCCGCGGATCATGTCGACGAGGTTGCCGCCCCACGTGGAGTTGATGCGGCTCGACTTCCTGAACACGTTGTCCTCGACCTCGTCGATGCGCGCGGAGCACATGACGCCGCACACCTGGGCCTTCTTGCCGAAGGCGAAGAGGTCGGGCCGCATGTCGTAGTGCTCGTAGGCCCAGAGCTTGCCCGTGACGCCCATGCCGGACTGGACCTCGTCGAAGATGAGCAGGAACTCGTTCTCGTCGGCGAGCTCGCGGAGCTTCTGGAAGAACTCCTTGCGGAAGTGGTTGTCGCCGCCCTCTCCCTGGATCGACTCCACGATGAGACAGGCGATGTCGTCCTTGTTGTCGCGGCAGGCCTTCTCGATCTCGTCGATCGCCTGCTTCTCGACCTTCTCGACGTCCGCGATCACCTCGGGCGTCACCGGGAAGCGGAGCTTCGGGTTCACGATCCGCGGCCACTTGAACTTCGGGTAGAAGTCGGTCTTGGTCGGGTCGGTGTTCGTCAGCGACATGGTGTAGCCGGTCCGGCCGTGGAACGACTCGCGGAAGTGGATCACCTGCTGGCCCTTCTCGCCCTGGATCCCCTTGGCGAGGTTCTTCCGGACCTTCCAGTCGAACGCGGCCTTGAGCGCGTTCTCGACGGCGAGGCCGCCGCCGGCGACGAAGAACATGTACTTCATGTACGCGGGCTTCACGAGCGCCGCGAAGCGGTCGACGAACGCGCCGTACTCCTTGCAGTAGATGTCGGAGTTCGCGGGGTTCGCGATCGCGGCCCACTTGAGCGACTCGAGGAACTCCGCGTCGCCGTGCAGCTTCGGGTGGTTGTGCCCGACCGGGAGCGAGGCGAAGTAGCTGTAGAAGTCGAGGTACTCCTTGCCGGTCGCGGCGTCGACCATGTACGAGCCGTGGCTCTTCTGGAGGTCGATGATGAGGTGGAAGCCGTCGACGAGGATGTGTTTCTTCAGGGTGTCGATCACCTTGCCAGCGTCCATTGTGTATTTCGACATGTTCGTCCTCCTTACAAGCCTTCTTACTATCAGTTGACGATTAGCAACACCCCCTAACGCTCGGGGGAAGAAAGGGGCCGCGGGCTCACTCCCGCGTCACCGTGCGCGCGACCTCCTCGGGCGTCGTGACGCCGAGCGAGACCGCTCGGATCGCCGACTCGTAGAGCGTCCGCATGCCCGCCCGCCGCGCCATCGCGTGGATGGCGTCGATCGCCGCGCCGTCCGTGACGGCCTTGCGGATCTCCTCGGTCACCTCGAGGATCTCGAAGAGCGCCGTGCGGCCGAGGTACCCCTCGCCGCCGCACGCCTCGCAGCCGGCCCCGTGGAAGATCCGCAGGCCGGGCGGCGGCACCGCGACGCCGAGGTCGCGCAGGTCGTGCTCGGTGGGGCCGCGCTCCTTGCGGCAGTGCGGGCAGATCTGCCGCGCCAGCCGCTGGGCGACTACGGCGGTCACCGCCGCGTTCAGCGAGTACGCCGCCACGCCCATCTCGAGCAGGCGCGAGAAGGCGGCCGCGGACGAGCCGGCGTGGACCGTCGTGATGAGCAGGTGCCCCGTCATGCCCGCCTGGATCGCGATGCGCGCGGTCTCCAGATCGCGGATCTCGCCGACGAGGATCACGTCCGGATCGTGGCGCAGCAAGGCGCGCAGCCCCTTGTCGAACGTGAAGTCGCGCTCCTCGTCGACCTGCGACTGGTTGATCCCCTCGAGATCGACCTCGATCGGGTCCTCGAGCGTGGCGATCGAGCGGACCGACCGGTGCTGCGCCTGGATCTCGCGGAGCATGGCGTAGATCGTCGTCGTCTTCCCGGATCCGGTCGGGCCCGTGAGGACGATCATCCCCTGCGGGAGCGAGAGCAGGCGGCTCATCGTGCGGAGATCCTGCTCGTCCAGACCGAGATCCGCGAGGTCGAGCCGGCGGTCGCCGCCGCCCAGGATGCGGATCACGATCCGCTCGCCGTGCAGGGTCGGCATGAAGGCGATCCGGAAGTCCGCGCTCGCGAGCCCGGAGCGCAGGAGCTCGCGTTGGACGGTGCCCGGGTTCTTCGACTCGGCGCCGAAGCGCCCGTCCTGGGGCAGCGCCTCGCGGTAGACGACGAGGTTCGCGATCACCTTGAGCCGGTTGACGATCGGCTGCGCGAGCGGCCGCGGGATCGTGCACACGTCCGTCATCATCCCCTGGATGCGGTAGCGCAGGCCGATGCCGTCGCGCTTCGGATCGAAGTGGATGTCCGAAGCCCCGGCGGCGATCGCCTGGAACACCGTGTAGTCGACGAGCAGCGGGACGTCGGGCGCCTCGGCCTTCGCGAAGGACGCGACGCGGGCCGCCACCGCCGCGAGCGCCTCGGGCCGGAAGTCGCGGCGCCGGGCGCCGGCACCCTCCTTGGGGCCTTTGCGGAACGGCACGAGGCTCGCGACGAGGAGGACGACCGCCGCGAGGAGGAACGGCCACGGGGGCGCGGGGATCGCCCACCCGAAGGACGGCGCGTGCCGGACGAGCGCGCCGGCCGCCGCGAGGAGGAGGGCGGCCATGAAGATGCGGTAGTGCTTGATCACGACGGCGAGCATAGCAAGCCCGGCGCGGCCGTGAAATAAAGATGCCGCCTCGCGTGTTCCGGAACCGGCAAGACGCGATGTCGAAGGGAGGCAACGGGATGCCGAGAGTCAAGGCGAAGAGGATCTGGTTGACTTGCCTCGTCGTGGTCGTCGCGGCGGTGGCGTGCGGCGCGGCCGGCGCCCAGGGCGACAAGGGCGCGGACAAAGGGAAGGGCGGGCCGCTCAAGCCCACGACCTACGATCCGCAGCTCTCGTTCGCGCCGCTCGTGGAGAAGGTGGCCCCCGCGGTCGTCAACATCCAGACGAAGACGAAGGTGAACCTGCCCGGACTCTCCGATCCCGGCGGGTTCTTCGAGTTCTTCTTCGGGCCGCGCGGGCGCGGCGGGCCGATGCAGCCCCGGGAGCGGACGCAGCAGGCGGCGGGTTCCGGCTTCATCATCGAGAAGGACGGCCTCGTCGTGACGAACCACCACGTCGTGGACGGCGCGACCGAGATCGAGGTCCAGCTCGCGGACGAGCGGAGGTTCGACGCCGAGCTCGTGGGCTCGGACGAGCGAACCGATCTCGCGCTGCTCCGCCTGCGCGGCGCCAAGGGGCTCCCGACGGTCGAGTTCGGCGACTCCGACAGGCTGCGGGTCGGTGACCACGTCGTCGCCATCGGCAACCCGTTCGGGCTCGACCACACGGTGACCGCCGGGATCGTCTCCGCCAAGGAGCGCGTCATCGGCGCCGGCCCGTATGACGCCTTCATCCAGACGGACGCGTCGATCAACCCCGGCAACTCCGGCGGGCCGCTGTTCAACCTCGAGGGGCAGGTCGTCGGCATCAACACGGCGATCGTGCCGCAGGGGCAGGGGATCGGGTTCGCGATCCCGTCGTCGCTCGCCGAGGAGCTGCTCGTCTCGCTGCGGAGCGGCGGCAAGGTCGTGCGCGGGTGGCTCGGGCTCGTGTTCCAGCCGCTCGACGAGGCGCTCGCCAAGGCGTTCGGCGTGGAAAGGGACAAGGGCGCGCTGGTCGCGGACGTGACCGCCGGCTCGCCCGCCGAGAAGGCGGGCATCCTCGTTGGCGACGTCATCGTCGAGGTCGACGGCAAGGCGCTCGAGAGCGCGCGCCGGCTCCCGGCGCTCGTCGCCAAGCTCAAGCCCGGGACCAAGGCGCCCGTCACGATCGTGCGGCAGGGCAAGCGGAAGAAGATCGACGTGGAGATCGGCGAGATGCCGGCCGAGATCGCCGGCGACGCGCCGAAGAAGGCCGGGAAGCCCGGGGAGGGCGCGACCGCGGCGGCGCTCGGGTTCTCGGTGCGGCCGCTCGACGAGGGGATGCGCCGGCGGCTCGGCGCCGCGGGGGTGGACGGGGTCGTCGTGGCCGAGGTCGATCCGGAGTCGCCTGCCGCCGAGGCGCTGCGCTCGGGCGACGTGATCTCGGAGCTGAACCGCACGGCCGTGCGCGACGTCGCCGGTTTCGAGGCGCTCGCCAAGGGGCTGAAGAAGGGGGACGACCTCCTCCTTCGGGTCTTCCGCCAGGGCGCCTGGTCCTATCTCGTCATTCGCCTATAATGTCCTCGAGGAGGACGCCGCCGTGACCAATCCGGAAGCGCCCGTTCGGGGCGTGGAAGCGGCGACAACAGCAGGACGGAGGATGGACGGATGGGACACACCGATGACAAGCACCAGATAGTGATCGTGGGCGCGGGACGGGTCGGGGCGACGACGGCGTACGCGGCGCTCGTGTCGGGGATCGCCGACACCATCACGCTCGTCGATTTCGATCCCAAGCGCGCCGAGGGCGAGGCGATGGATCTCATGCACGGGCTGCCGTACGTGGCGCCGGCCACCGTGCGCGCGGCCGGGTACGAGGCGTGCCGCGAGGCCGACGTGATCATCGTGACCGCGGGGGCGGCGCGGCAACCCGGCGACACGAGGCTCGAGCTCGCCAAGCGCAACCTCGCGGCCTTCGCGGAGATCGTCCCGAAGATCGCCGAGCAGACGCGCGAGGCCGTGCTGATCATCGTGTCGAACCCGGTCGATCTCCTCACCCTCGCGGCGCAGCGCATCTCGGGGCTGCCCCCGTCGCAGGTCGTCGGCACCGGGACCGTGCTCGACACGTCGCGGCTCCGGGCGATTCTCGGCGAGCACTTCGCGGTCGACGCGCGCAACGCGCACGCCTTCGTGGTGGGCGAGCACGGCGACTCCCAGGTCACGCTGTGGAGCGCGGCGCGAGTCGCCGGCCTCACCCTCCCCGACTTCGCGAGGGCGGTCGGGAAGGACTGGAACGAGGACCTGGCGCGCGCGCTCGAGAAGCAGGTCACCACGGCCGGGGCCGAGGTGATCAAGCGGAAGGGCGCGACGAACTTCTCGATCGGGCTCGTGGCGGCCCACCTCGCGCGCACGATCCTGCGCGACGAGCGATCCATCCTGACCGCGAGCTCCGTGCTGCACGGCGAGTACGGCCTCGCGGACGTCGCGCTATCGATCCCGTGCGTCGTCGGGCGGGAGGGCTGCGCCAAGACCCTGGCCATGTCGATCGACGCCGGGGAGCGGGCCGCGCTCGAGGCGTCGGCGGCGGCGCTGCGCAAGGTCTACGCCGACATCGGCGGCCCGAAGGGGTGAGGGGGATGGGGGGATGGGGTCAGGACCCATGGACCTGTTGCCCAAATAGATATCTTTCTCCGGCCCGCTTGATATCATCGGCGTAGATGAGGAGGACGTGCCGATGATGGGGCGCCAGGACGAACCGCAGGGGAAGCTGTTCACGGTCGGATTCTCTCTCGACAGACGCATTCGGAAGGATCATCTGCTGCGGCGCATCGCCGAGGCGGTGGACTTCGATTTCATCTACGACGAGGTGGCCGAGAAGTACGGTCGTAACGGCAACGTGTCGGTGCCACCGCCGGTGCTGCTGAAGCTGATGCTGCTGCTCGCGCTGTACAACGTGCGGTCGGAGCGCGAGCTGATGAGCGCGCTGCCTGAGCGGCTCGATTGGCTGTGGTTCCTCGGCTACGACCTGGACAGTGAGATCCCGAACCACAGCGTGCTGTCGAAGGCGCGGCGGCGCTGGGGCGAGGAGGTGTTCCGCCGCGTGTTCGAGCGGGTGGTGCGGCGGTGCGTCGAGGCGGGGCTGGTGACGGGCGACAAGATCTTCGTGGACTCGAGCCTGGTGGCTGCGGATGCGTCGCAGGACTCGGTGGTGGACACGCGGAGCCTAGTGGCGCAGCTGTCGGAGAAGTACGAGCAGCTGGAGAAGCGGCTGGACGAGCAGCCAAGCGCGCGGGAGAGCGGTCCGCACTCGGAGGTGAACGCGCGGTACGTGTCGGCGACGGACCCGGACGCGGCGATCGTGAAGCGCGGCGACTCGCGGCTGCGGTACCAAGGGCACCGTGCGGTGGACGCGTCGGGTGTGATCACGGCGACGGCGGTGACGCCGGGCGACGTGAACGAGGCGCACCTGCTGATGGATCTGGCGAAGCAGCACGAAGAGACGACGGGCATCGCCGTGGAGACGGCGGTGGCGGACAGCAAGTACGGGACTGCGGAGAACTACCTGGCGTGCCGGGATGCGGGGATGCGGGCGCACATCCCGACCATGAGCGGAGGCACAGCGAAACGCCTCGAGAAGCGCGGCCTGTTTCTGGAGGACCGGTTCGCGTACGACGCGGCGCGCGACGTGTACGTGTGCCCGGCCGGGCGCGAGCTCAGGCGGCGGACGGTGCACCAAGGGCGCCACAGCTTGGAGTACATGGCGTCGAAGCGCGACTGCCGGGCGTGCGAGCTGCGCGAGCAGTGCACGCGGAGCAAGACGGCGCGGACGGTGATGCGGCACCTGCGCGAGGAGGAGCTCGCGGCGATGCGCGCCGCGGCGAAGACGCGAGCGGCGAAGCGCGACCTGAAGCTGCGGCAGCACCTGTGTGAGGCATCCTTCGGGAACGCGGTGAGATACGGCTTCAAGCGCGCGCGATGGCGCAGGCAGTGGCGCGTGGCGATCCAGGACTACGTCATCTGCACGGTGCAGAACATCGAGAAGCTCGTGCGACACCTGCGCCAGTGCGAGTCCGGCGCGGCGGCGGTCGCCTTGCGGCGCCCGATCGGTCCTGTCGGCGGCCTCTCGCGTCTCTACGCGCTTCTCTGGTCGCATATTGTCGCAACGATCGCCATCGGCGCGAGCCGCGCTCAGTCGAACCGTCGGTCATTGCCTGCGATCACGTGAAAACGAGACTGGTTAAAAACCGGTTTCGGGCAACAGGTCCCCATCACTTGTCACATAGCTCCGCGTCGAACCGCCGCAGGACGTTCGCCACCTGGTTCGTCGACATCTCGAGCGCTGTGGGCATGACGTGGTGCCAGGCTCCGGGCAAGTCGATGCGGGGTTGCCTCGCCATCGTTTCATAGCGCTGCCCAAGCTGGTCGATCGTCGGGTTCCGATCAAGATTCTGCACGGGTGCCCGCGGATCGTGACTGATCGCGCTTGACCGCGCCGTTGCTGCGCTTCCAATTGATCCAAGGAGGCGCAAAGCATGCCAGCACCCATCCCTGTCCCAATGCGACGAGCAGTCATCGCGTTGACCGGAAAGCTCGAAATCGAAGAGATTGCAAGCCACCTCAAGATCGGTTCGGCGACGGTGAAGAGGGTGCGCAAGCAGTTCCGCGAGACCGGCACCGTCGAGCCGAAGACGCCCGTGAAACGCGGTCCGGATCCGCTCATCGACGCCGCCGCGGACGAGGTGATCCACGTGCTCGTCGTCGAGCGCTCCGACGCGACGCTCGAGGAGCTCGCGGCGATGCTCGACGAGCGCACCGGCGTGAAGGTGTCGAAGTCGTCGATGGGGCGGGCGCTCCAGCGCCTGGGCATCACGCGGAAAAAAACGATCCGCGCCGCCGAGCAGTCGGGATTCGGGATTGGGGTCAAGACCCGTCACTTGTCACATAGCTCCGAGTCGAGCCGCTCGATCCATCGTCTCATCTGATTGCTCGCCCCGTCGAACCGCCAAAGGACGTTCGCCACTTGGTTCGTCGACGTCTCGAGCGCTGCGGGCATGACGTGGCGCCAGGCTCCGGGAAAGTCGATGCAGGGTCGCCTCGCCATCGGCTCGAAGTAGGCGACCCACCCGTATGTGACAAGTGATGGGTCCTGGTGCGACCGAGGTCTATCGGTCCGTTGGGAAGGAAGGAGGCGATGACTTCCTGAAATTCGGATGAGTCGTCCAGCGGGTGAGAGTCCCGCCCGATCAAAGCCGAGCCCGGCGGGTCGGAGGCGAGCCTTGCGACGGCGGAGGCAACGACGTCGGCGAAGCGTAGGCGCGCGGGCGCACGAGCCGTGGGGATGCGGCCACGAAATATCAGTTATTCCGGATGCCCAG